>JAGYLU010000041.1 GCA_018400755.1 Acholeplasmataceae bacterium | reverse complement strand
TCTTCTACAAACGCTTGAAAAGCAGGGCCTGATAAACGGTTCAGATCATTGATGAAGGTGATCAGATCAAGGTGTGTCGATGTCTTCTTGTTTGTTTTCAGGTCATAGGCCGGGCGGTCATTCGCACTCACGTCTTTGATGCCAATCGCCCCATCAGGATAACCATTTTGCAAGGCGGCTGGCCCGTATTGCTGCCACAAAGCCTTATAGAGATCGCCTTCCCCGTCAGAGGGTTCAAAACGCCGTTCGATGAACCTTTCATCAACAGGTTCGAACAGGGTATAAAGGCCATAGTGATGCCTGGTGCCACCAATCTCGACATAGAGGTCGGCCATCGTGGTCTCTTGGGCATAAACGCCCGCCTGTTGGAAAAGATCAAGGGCAAAAATCTCATTATGATAGGTCGGATCCATGTTTCTGTTGTACTTCATGTCGAGTTCTTCGAGACCAAATGCGGTCCGTTTCTGCAATATCTCATACTCGACACTTGAAGGATTCAGATTGAACGTTTCCCGAAAAGAGATCTTGAAATGGACCATGTTCAAATGACCGTTGTCATCCATGATTCTGGTTCTAGAAAGATTGCCGCGGGTGCGAAGCCCGACCGCCCCAATCCTGATCTCATCAGATCCGCCATCATTGAAAATCAGATCCGCCATGACATAGGTATCATCACGGTAATCCCCATATCTCAGATAATGCTCTCTCATATGGTCATCAAGAGACTGCCAAGAAGACTCTGAGACAACAATCGTGAGTTCTTTTCGTTTTGAGTCATCAAAAAGTCGGTCAAATGATGAGATGGTTTCCTTGATGGTCTCTTCATCAATCGTGTCATAGGGATCAATCAACACCGTATCGCAGGAAGACAAAAAGATGATCAAAACCATCATCACAAGCCCCAAGATTGTTTTTTTCATCGTCGTGACACCTCCATAGATGAATAAAGGACAGGATACTTAAAGATAACACTGTCCTCATGTTTGATGATATGACGCTTTCGTATACTCACATGACCTTCTTCTTTGACAAATCAAGCACAACTTTCGAGATGGCCACGAAAATCACAAAGAACTCAAGTCGGCCTAAGAACATACCGAATGTAGCTGTCCAAAGAATCAAGGGATGGGCATGATACCCGGTAATGCCCACTGACAATCCAACCGTGCCAAGCGCGGATGCGAACTCAAAGAGTGAATCGCGCAATGAGTAGCCAAATGCTGTGAAGATGAGTGTTCCAATCAAGAGAACCATCACATAGGTCATCAAAAACGTATAGTTGAAGACAATATCTTCTTTCTCAACGATGGTCTGGGTCCCAAGTTTGTTGATGAATCTGGTCCTAATCGTTTTCTTATGGGACAATTGCGCCCGGACACTCCAATAGAAAGACTTGAACGCGAGAGCGACGCGGTATTGCTTCATACCTCCGGCCGTGGATCCCATCCCGGCACCAAGGACCATCAAGATGATCAAAATGAACAAAAATGTCTCTGGCAACACTGTAAATCCAGGCACTGTCTGATACCCGGTGCCCGTGATGGCACTCAAGAATTGAAAGAATCCGATCCTAAGAGATTGACCAAAGGTCTCACCTTCGGCTGTCATCAGACTGATCACAAGCATCGGTGCGAAGATCAAAATCAACAGACCAAGCAATTTGATCTCAACGTGCGTAAAGACATTTTTAAGTTTTCCACGAAGCAACATCAAGTGGACAAAAAAGTTTGTGCCACCAAGAATCATCAAAACCATCGTCACAACTTCGATCGCGACCGAATCATAGGCACCAATGCTGCCTGGATTGGTTGAGAATCCACCCGTGGCAACCGCACAAATCGAGTGATTGAGCGCTTCGAAGAAGGGCATGCCGAAGATCATGTAAAACATCATGCCTAAAAGGATGTAACCGACATAGATCGACAAAATCATCCTGGCCGACCTGATCAGGTTCGGCATCAGCTTGTCACTGTGTCCTTCCGCGTTATAAAGCCGCATTCCGAACTTATCAGAGATCGCGGAAGTGAGGACCAAGACGAGGCCGACCCCGCCGATGAATTGCAAAAGACTTCGAAACAACAAGAAGACATAAGACGCCCTGGTCACGTCAACGACGGTGAGTCCGGTCGTTGAGAATCCGCTTGTCGCCTCAAAGATGCCTTGGGTGATGGAATACGTTCCAGAAAGTGCGAAAGGGATGGCTGAATAGATGATGGCCATGACCCAGATCAAGACCACCAGAATGGCATCCTGATTGCGTTCGAGGTGCCCCTTCTCACGGTCTCTAAACCAATAGGCAACCGTCCCACCACTGATGATCGCGATCAGTGACGGGATCAGAAAATAAAAGACCTGATCCAACTCCTCTGGTCTGAACACGACGACTGTGAGTGGTAAAAGCAAAATCAATCCGATCAGGATTGAGAAGATGCCCAAGTAGTTTAGAATAAGCGGATAACCGCTGATCACCCGTTTGTTCATGATTAACTGCGCCGGCGCAGGAATTCAATGACTTCTTCCTGCTCGTTGGGCGTCGAGATCACAATCAGTTTGTCACCGGGACGGATGATGGTGCTTCCGTTGGGAATGATCACATGCGGATCCCGATAGATACAACTGATGTTGATGTTTCTTGGAAACTCAATTTTCTTGATTGGTAAGTTGACCAGTTTGTATTCCGCTTCAACACCAATTTCAATCACGACAATCTTCTCATCTTCGATTGAGAGTGTTTTTGTGATGTTTTCGATTGACGCTTCATTCTTGATCACCTGACCAAGCATATAGGTCGAACTGATGACCGAATCAACACCAAGACGTTTGAACAAATCGACGTTTTTCGGATTTCTGACAATCGAGACGGTCTTCTTGACCTGAAATTGTTTTTTGGCAGTGACACAGATGACATAGTTGTCGGTATCACTTTCAGCCAAGGCAATGAGCACATCCGCGCCCGTGATCGCCGCATCGCTCATCACGTATGCCTTGGTGGGATCACCTGGGAAGACTGGGACATTGTTGGTTGAACTGATGTATTCAGCAAAATCCCGATCCTGATTGATCACAATCAGCTCGTGATGATCCTCTTTGAACATTTTGACAATGAAGTCCGCTTCATGACGGCCTCCGGCAATGACAATCTTCATCTGTCCTCACCTCCGCCATTCATGGATAGATATTGATTCAGTGACAACGTGAAGGGATAGATCGGTGTGATTCTTGTTCCGACAAGCAACTCACCTTTGTCAGTATCCGCCAGTCTTACAACAATTCTTGGCACATTAAAGACATAATAGGCGACATGGGCGATAAAAATGTTGGTGTTGTCGTTGTTTGTCGTCACAACCACCGACTTCGCCTGCTTGATCTGGGCATTTTCAAGAACCGAAAGGTCCGTGGCGTCCCCAACCATTTCAAATCCGCTGAAGGTCTCACGAAGTTTCCTGAAGGCATCTTCGTTCACATCAAGGATATGGACATCCTCGCCCATTTCTGACAATTTGGTCGCGATACTCGCGCCAAGTCGACCACAGCCGACAACAATGACCTTGTTTCGTTTCATGCTCGATTCACCTCATGTCATGGTGCACACGGCGTATTGATGACCCAAACAACATGGTTCATCCATCCCATTGTACACTTTTTTCATCTTTTTTTAAACCTTTTAGCCCATCTTGAGTAATCTCGGACCATACCAATCCACCAAGGCCGCCCCCAAGGGCGCGGTCAATAGAATCGATAGGACGGCCAGTGTCAGAATCAGTTGCCCGCTTTCAATCCCGTAGGCAAGCGGAACCGCACCAATCGCGGCCTGGACCGTCGCTTTTGGAAGATATGCCATGACCACAAAACGCTTCTCCCGTTTGTCAAGTCCCGATCCCAAGAGAGCAATCAGCACACCAAAACTTCTAAACACGAGCATCAAGATGACAAATACAACCGCCATCAACCCAATCAATAGCGCAGCTTTGAGATCCAACACCGCCCCAACCAGGACGAAGAGCGCAATCTCAGCGACCACCCAGATTTTCTCAAACTTCCTGACCAACCGTTTGGCCATCACGTCATGACGTTTGAGAAGCATCGCGGCAAACGCGATCACAGCAATCAGTCCCGAGATCGGAACAACACCGTGAAGTGCTTCTTCCAAAACCACAAACAAAAGTCCGACTGACAAGATGATCAGCACCTTGACCGTATCACGCAAGTGCACGTGCTTCACAAACCGGACAAAAACCTCACCCACAAGAAGCCCCAGAAACACCCCAATGATGACGGCGACCGGAATGGCGGCAACCCCAGAGAAACTCAAGGTATCCCCTTGACCAAGACGCAGGAACGAGGCAAAGAGCACGAGCACATAGACATCGTCAACGGAAGCACTTGCCAACACCAGATGTGGCACCCGTTTGTCGTGACCATACCCCTGATCAATCAGTTTGATCATCCTAGGTACCACAACGGCAGGACTGACAGCGGCGAGCACCGTTCCCAAAATCATCGCATCAATCAAGGAAATCCCAAAGAACAATGGTGCGAAGATGACAATGGCGATGATCTCAACTGTTGCCGGAATGAAAGAAAGAAACAGAGCTGACTTACCAATCTTTTTGAAGTCTTCAACATCAATCGTCAGTCCTGCCCTGATCAGAATCACCACCAAGGCGATCTGTCTGAGTTCAGGGGATACCTCAAGAATCGTCCCGTCAATCAGGTCTAAGACAAAAGGTCCCAAAATCACACCGGCACCAATCATGCCAACAAGGGCTGGCATCATCAGCTTCTGGGCAATCTTGGCGCACAACAAAGCAGTCAATACGATCAACGCGACCGAAAGCAGCATAAGGATCCCTTTCTCTTATGTTCAAAAAAACCACATGCATTATACCACGATAAATGATTCTGTCAAACAGACAATGACAAAAGGCACCACCCCTTTAGATGAGGTGATGCCTGATCGTTCATGGAGATGTTGGCAACTTTTCATCCAGACGACTCGAAAGACAATCAAAGAGATCATCTAGAGGATATATCTCTCCTGATTCGATGGCCATCGATGTGGCATCAAATCCTTCAAACCGATGTTGGTTCACATTAAGCCCGATCCCGATCATGACGGCATCCAAGGTCTTTGCTGTCCCCTTGGTCTCAATCAGGACCCCAGCGATCTTCTTGTTTCTGACATAGATGTCGTTTGGAGCTTTGAAGGACGCCTTGATGCCATAGGTCTCCAAAAAAGTCAAGAGGATGTCTTTGACCCGGTGTCTGATGATCTCAAGCACCGTCACATCAACATGCTTCAAAAGCATCGAAAACAGCAGGTTCTGATCAAAATCAGACACCCAATGCCGATCAAACTGACCCCGTCCCCGGTTTTGGAAACGGGCCCGGACAAACGTATGGGATGGATAGCCTTGATAATGTGTCTTCAAATGGTCGTTTGTCGAATCGATGACATCAAAATCGATGACCGTTTTCCTCATGGGTCACGCCGCCACAAACGAGATATCGGCCTCACACACCAGCTGATCTCCAACGAAAGCCTTGGCTTGGCCAATGCCAAACCCCATTCGCATCTTAGACAAGGTGCATTCAAGCCTCATCTCATCACCAGGAAAAACACTTTTTCTGAACTTGGCGTTCTTGATCCCGGTGAAATAGGCGATCTTGCCGTGATAGTCAGGATGGGACAATAAGACCACCGCTCCCACCTGGGCAAGCGCTTCGATGATCAAAACCCCGGGAAGGACCGGGGCTTCAGGAAAATGTCCCTTGAAGATCTCATCATCCGGATCCACATATCTTTTACCGACTCCAAAATCAAGTGGTCTGAGCGTTGTGATCTCATCCAGCAACAAAAACGGTTCCCGGTGGGGAATAATGGCTTTGATCTCTTCTTTGGTCATTGTCCATTCTCCTTTTTGAAAATCAAGGCGGCGTTTTGTCCTCCGAATCCGATATTGACATTCATGCCATAAAGACAATCTTTGGCTCTAAAGACGTTTGGCGTATAATCAAGATCACAAGATGGATCCGGTTCCAAGAGATTGATGGTCGGAGGAATCATGCCGCTTTGGAGCGTTTTGATCACCACAATGGACTCAAGCGCACCTGCTGCCCCTAACGCGTGTCCGGTCATTGATTTTGTTGATGAGATGGCGACTTGATAGGCGGCATCTCCAAAGGCCTTCTTGATACCAAGTGTCTCAAGTGGATCATTTAAGGGTGTTGCTGTCCCGTGGGCGTTGATATAGTCAATCTCAGAGGCAGCCAATCCGGCATCTCTCAGAGCAAATCTCAGACACTGAGCAACTCCTTCGGCGTCCTGATCCGGGGCGGTCATATGAAACGCATCGGTGGTTGTGCCGTATCCAATGATCTCACTGATGATCTTGGCCCCCCGATTTTTGGCGTGCTCATAATCCTCAAGAATCATGATCCCTGCCCCTTCGGCGATCACAAAGCCACTCCGTCGTTTGTCAAAAGGCAGTGACGCCATCTTGATATCCTCGGTTTGGGCAAGCGCTCGCAAGTTGGCAAAACCGCCAATCCCAAGAGCGTTGATCGGCGCTTCTGCGCCACCTGCGAAGGCAACATCGATAGAGCCGTCCCTGATATAACGGAAAGCCTCACCAATCGAGTTGGTGGCGGCCGAGCATGCCGTCACGACCGGCAAGTTCGGCCCCTTGGCCTTGTATCTGATAGCGATTTTTCCACCAATCAGATTGATGATTGAGTTGGGAATGAAAAACGGTGAGATCCGGTCCGGTCCTTTCGTGACCGCGGTCGTGACCTCTTCTAGGATGGTGGTCAGACCACCAATGCCACTTGAGACAAATGTCCCGAAACGATAAGGATCGACGGCCCCTTCAAAAAGACCGGATTGCCGGTAAGCCTCATCGGCCGCGACCATCGCCAAAAGGACAACGCGGTCCGAACGTTTGATGTCTTTCTTGTCCATGACGGTTTCCGGATCCAAGTTCTTGACTTCCCCGGCAATGGTCACTTTCCACCCCGAAGGATCCATCAACGTGATCCTTGAAATGCCGTTCTCACCTCTGAGCATCGCTTGATATGTCTCATCAACGGTGCGTCCCAAAGGACTCACCATCCCCATCCCGGTAATGACAACGCGTCTTCTCTCCATCTGATTACCTCATGGTCATGCCGCCATCGACGGCAAGCGTGGTTCCAGTGATATAGGCAGCATCTTCAGAAGCCAAGAAAAGAACTGTTTTCGAGACATCCTCAGCGTTTCCGAAACGGCCTAGCGGAATGGTCTTCAAGAACGTCTCTTTGATCTCAGGTGACAACTTTTCTGTCATCGGCGACTCAATCAGGCCCGGGGCGATGGCATTGGCGGTGATCCCCCGTCCGGCACCCTCACGGGCAAGCGCTTTTGTCAGTCCGATGACCCCGGCTTTGGCTGCGCTATAGTTGGTTTGTCCGGCATTGCCAAGGACACCCGCCACGGATGAGATGGTGATGATCCGGCCATACCCAGACTTAAGCAAAGGCTTGAGCGCATGTTTAGAGACATTCCAAACCCCTTTGAGATTGGTACTGATGACCTCATCAAAGGACGCCTCATCCATCCTTAAAAGCAAATTGTCTCTGGTGATCCCAGCATTCAGGATCAGGATATTGATGGTACCAAATGTTTTGATGGTGTGATCAACGAGCGCTCTGGCTTCCGCAAACGAGGACACATCAGCTTTGAAGATCTCAATCTTCGCCCCTTGTCCTTCGAGGTCCTCTTTCAATAGGCGGGCTTTGTCCGCACTCGAGTGATAATTGATGAGGACACTCGCACCCGCCATCGCGAGCGTTCTTGTGATGCTCTCGCCGATGCCTGATGCCCCACCGGTGACTAAGGCAACTTTCCCTTTCAAACTCATGATGTGATCAATCCTTTCAGTTGTTCTAATTCATCTTCGGATGACACCGACATGGTGGTGACATCCGGATCAATTCTTTTGATCAGTCCTTTGAGCACATGCCCCGGACCCGCTTCGATAAAGGTGTCAATCCCGTCTTTGATCATGGTTCTAATCATATGTTCAAAGCGGACAGGTTCTGTCATATGACGAACCAAGAGAGGTTTGATCTCTGTGACCGTTGATCTGTTTCCAGTCACATTCTGATAGAAGGCAACAATCGGTTCCTGGACCATGATGGTCTTAAGACGTTCTTCAAGGTCATGTGCCGCATCTTCCATCAATGGTGAATGAAACGCCCCCGCGACAGCAAGTTCGACAAGCCGTTTCGCACCACGCACCTTGAGCCGTTCTTTGGCAAGCTGGACACTTTTTAGTGAACCACTGATCACGGTTTGACCAGGCGCGTTCAAATTGGCGACAACCACCCTTGAAAGCGGCTCATCAAGTGCCTCAATCACCTCTTCGACAACACTTGTCGGAAGTCCGATAACGGCCATCATCTTACCCGGACGTTTCAAGGCATCCCTTTCCATCAGCTTTGAACGTTCATCGACCAAGTGAATGACATCATCGAAAGTGATGGCCCCTGAAGCCCAAAGTGCTGTATATTCACCAAGGCTGAATCCGGCGACGGCATCGGGCTTGATCCCTAGTGCCAACAACCTGTCATAGACCAGCGATGAGACCCACAAAATGGCCAATTGGGCAAATGCTGTCTGATTCAGTTTTGTCTGGTTGTTCAAAACCACGTCCAGGTCTTCACCCAGATGACTCGAGACCAAGTGCTTCAGGCGGCGTGCTTCAGGATCATCCTTGAAGAGATTCGATCCCATGCCTTCACTCTGGCTGCCTTGTCCCGGAAATATGATCGCGATCTTTCTCATCTTCTAGAGAATCTCCAAGGTATCTTTATACGCTTCAACTCCGTCAAAGAGATCCGATAACACCTCTTTGACCGACCGAAGTCCCTTGACCATACCTGACACCTGACCGGCCATAAAAGACCCATCATCGACGTCACCTTCAAAAACCGCTTTTCTAAGTGACCCAAGCGTCAGTTTCTCAAGTTCTTCCAAAGAGACATTCTGGTTTGCCATGTCAAGATATCTACGGGCCATCTTGTTCTTGAGCACTCTGACGGGGGCCCCGGATCCTCGTCCCGTGACCACTGTGTCGGTGTCTTTGGCTTGAATGACTTTCTGTTTGTAGTTCTCATGGATCGGACATTCGTGGGTTGCCAATAGCACGGTTCCGACTTGAACCCCTTTTGCGCCTAAGGCAAAGGCCGCGAGCACACCTCGCCGGTCAGCAATGCCTCCGGCGGCGATGACTGGAATGCTGACCTTGTCAGCCACTTGCGGGACAATCGCCATCGTTGTGAGCTCACCGATGTGGCCACCCGATTCTGTCCCCTCGACAACCACCGCATCGGCACCGAGCCGTTCCATCCGGACAGCCAAAGCGACCGATGGCACCACCGGAATGACGATGATTCCGGCATCTTTCCACGCTTTCATGTAGATGCCTGGACTTCCTGCTCCGGTCGTCACCACCTTGACGCCTTCTTCGACGACGACCTCGGCAATCGCCTTGGCGTGCGGGCTCATCAACATGATGTTGACTCCAAAAGGTGCGGATGTGAGTGTTCGCACTTTTCTGATCTCTGTTCTCACCCACTCTGCGTCATAGCCCCCTGCGCCGATCAGACCAAGACCACCGGCATTCGATACAGCGGCAGCAAGCGTCGCGGTCGCGACGTTGGCCATGCCGCCCTGAATGAGCGGATATGTGGTATGTAACAATTGATTGATGTTTTTCATCTGGTGCCTCCAATCGTGAGAATCGCACTTCCCCAGGTGAAACCTCCACCGAAACCAACGAGGAGCACCCGTTTCATGACATGTTTGATCCCAGCCATCAGTTCCGCCAATGTGATGGGAATACTCGCTGCCGAGGTGTTGCCGTAATGACGGATGTTGATCATGAATTTCTCAATCGGAAGATCCATCGATTTGGCAACGGATTCAATGATTCTGATGTTTGCCTGATGGGGCACAATGAGATCAATATCATCCATCACCATCCCGCTGTCATCAAGGATCCGTCTGATCGACTGTTCCATGATGCCAACCGCGAACTGATAGACCTTCCGGCCATCCATTTGGATCACATCTTTGACCACAAGCGCATCTTCATGGTCATGTCGCGCGGCATTATAGAAGCAGGCATCTGATGACTGATCATGATCTTTGGCGATGATCATCGCCCCAGCTCCATCACCAAAAAGCACACACGTGTTCCGATCTGTATGATCGACAACCGATGACAGTTTCTCGGAACCAATCACGAGGGCATGTCGGAAACGGTTGTTGATCAGAAGTGAGGACGCGACTTCAAGGGCATAGATGAAGCCGGTACACGCCGCATTGATATCAAAGCTCATGACCTCATGGGATAGACCTAGCATCCCTTGGACCATATTCGCGGTCGATGGCGTTTTCTGCGGCTCGGTAATGGTTGCAACAATCACCAGATCAATCAAATTCTTGTCAATCTGATAACGGTCAATGGCATCGAGTGCCGCCCGGTAGGCGAGGTCAGCGGATGTCTCGATCGAAGCGATCCGGCGCTCCTTGATACCCGTCCGGCTTTCAATCCATGCATCCGAGGTATCAACTGTCTTGGCAAGGTCATCGTTGGTCACAATGCGATCAGGGACATACTTGCCAGCAGCAAGCACCTTGATGTCATGCATCATTGTCTTTGGTTTGGTCATCTTCTTTGTAGGCTCCAATCTTTCGGTATTTGGCATCACGTTTCGCCACCAGATCACTTTTTGGGATGTCCATCAACGTCTTCAAGGTCGATAGAAGGGTCTGTCGCAAGTGATTGATCCCAATCGATGGATCGGTCTCAAGTCCTGGGCCTTCCGTGATGATATGGTCAATCAGACCCATGGACATAAGGTCATGGGCTGTCAGTTTCATGTGTTCGGCAGCCTCATCGGCACGGGCGGCGTCCTTGAAGACGATTGAGGCATAGCCCTCCGGTGAGACAACCGAGTAAATGGCATACTCAAACATGATCACTTGGTCACAAAGGCCAATGGCAAGCGCGCCACCGGAACCACCTTCACCCAAGATGATTGATATGACGGGCACTTTGAGTCCCGACATGAACAAGAGATTGTCAGCGATTGCCCGGGCTTGCCCACGCGATTCGGCATCGACACCGGGATATGCGCCAGGGGTGTCGATGATGGTGATGATGGGACGGTTGAACTTCTCGGCCTGAGCCATCATCCGTTTGGCTTTCCGATATCCTTCGGGATGGGGCATTCCGAAGTTGTGTTTGATCTTGTCTGCGGTGGTTTTGCCTTTTTCCTCGGCGATGATTGTTACCGGAATGCCATTAAATGTGCCAATCCCGGTTATCATGGCATCATCATCACCGAAAAGACGGTCGCCTTTCATCTCGATCACGTCCGAAAAAAGATGTGAGATAAGGACCCGTGAGGTGATTCGTTTCGGGTGTCTGGCCCGTTTGACGATCTGCCAGGCGTGTCGTTCAGTCATGTGCGCCCCCCCTGATGCAGTTTTAAGATCTTATGCAGGGTCTTGCGTAACTCCAGACGGTGGCAGACAAGATCGACTTGTCCGTGTTCAAGCTGAAATTCTGCCGTCTGGAAACCCTCTGGCAAGGATGCCTTGATGGTCTGTTTGATGACTCTGGCACCGGCAAAACCAATCAGTGAGGATTGTTCGGCGATGATGATGTCTCCTAAGGATGCGAAACTGGCCGCGACACCGCCCGTGGTCGGGTTGGTCATGACACTGATAAAAAGCAATCCGGCATCTGCGAAACGCCTGAGCGCAGAAGCGGTCTTGGCCATCTGCATCAGACTGTAGAGACCTTCTTGCATCCGGGCCCCACCAGAAGCCGAAAAAATGATCAAAGGTAAGCCCTGATCAAGCGCATGCTCAATCAGACGGGTGAGTTTCTCACCGACTGCACTGCCCATGCTGCCCATCATATAGGCACTTTCCATGACCGCGATCGCCACCTTGATCCTGACAATCAGGGCGGTTCCGGTCAGAATCGCTTCCGGTTGTCCTGAGAGGGTGTTCGCGATTGCTTTCTTCTCCTCATAATCAGGCATGTCAAGGGGATTGAGAGAGACGATATCACCAAAAAGGTTCTGATAACTCCCTTGGTCAACAGTGATTGAAAGACGTCTTGTCGCGGACATACGGAAGTGATAATCACAGTGCGGGCATAGGTCATGGTTGGAACTGACCTGTTTCTCATAAACGGCCGCGCCACAATTGACGCATTTGACAAAAAGGCCATCCGGAATGGTTGTTGGGGTTGTCTGAACGTTTTTTTTGCGGATGTTCTGATGAAACTCATCGAGCCGTTTTTTTCGTTCGCTTAAAAAATCGTTCATGCGTTCGCCTCCTCGAAAAGGGTATGGAAACGCATCAGAAATCCGGTATCGACCGCGCCTTTGATGTATTCGGGATTATGCATCACGAGATAGAGATATTCGATGTTGGTCTGGATGCCCTCAATCACAAATTGTTCGAGGGCAACCCGCATTTTCTTGACCGCCTCAAGACGGGTCGGGGCATGTACAATCAGTTTCGCAATCAATGAGTCATAATGAGGTGAGACCTCAAAAGTCGGATAGAGATGGGTGTCAATCCTGATCCCAGGACCACCCGGAAAGACGACATTGGTGATGACACCCGGAGATGGTCTAAACAAATGTCTTGGGTCTTCGGCGATGATCCGGCACTCAATAGCGACACCTTGAACACGGATGTCTCTTTGTTTGAAAGACAAAGGATGTCCCAAAGCGATCCTGATCTGTTCCTTGACGAGATCACGACCGGTGATCATCTCTGTCACCGGATGCTCCACTTGAATCCGGGCATTCATTTCAATGAAATAGACGTTTTCTTGGCGGTCGACCAGAAACTCAATGGTTCCGGCGCCGACGTAGTCAACGCCTTTGGCCATCTTCAGGGCAGACTGAAAAAGCTTCCGCCTGACAATGTCTGAAAGCATCGAGGGACTCTCTTCGATCATTTTTTGGTTACGTCTTTGAACTGAGCAATCCCGTTCAAAGAGATGGACGAGATTGCCGTGCTGATCTCTTAGGATCTGAACTTCGATGTGCCTTGGTGACTCGATAAATTTCTCGATATAGAGCGCACCATCGGAAAAACCAGCCTTGGCTTCCAAGGAGGTTCTCTCAAAAGCTTTCAAAAAGGCATCATCCGAGAGAGCAACGGCGATCCCTCGGCCACCGCCGCCACCACGGGCCTTGATCATGACCGGGTAGC
>JAGYLU010000040.1 GCA_018400755.1 Acholeplasmataceae bacterium | reverse complement strand
ACGACGTCTCTTCCGATCGGACTGAAGTTCAAGATGTCGTATTTGAACATCACGACAAACAAAAGCAACGCGCCGGGGATAAAGAGAACTGAAATCGAAACGTGGATGCCCATGTCGGTCAGAAAAGCCATTTTGATAAACGCTGCAAGAAACACCAGGACAATTGAGAGATTCACATAGCCCAGTTTTTTCCTAGCCTCCCCCTCGAGGTGACGCATGGTATCAAAAATCACAATGACGGCACCAATGGCGAGCATGAAGTTGAATGTGATCAGTCCCAACCCAAGTGGGGTCGATGTCACAATGAGGGTCGGTCCATAGACCTCGGAGTGGATCATATCGATCGTTTCACGCATCAGATGGTGGATCGAATCAGTGAAGATCAACCCAACCGAGATGATTTGGATCACCATCACCACATAAGCGTAAGGCAGGAGTTTGGCTCGGCGGGTGTAGCGGATTGAAAAAAACAGGATAATCAACGGTGTGCCAAAGACCCCAAGTTGACCGATGTTTCGCCACAACAAGAGTCCAGCGTAGGTTGATTGCAGTTCTTCCATGAATGACGCACCTGACCAGACAAACGCGAACATCATCAGAGCAAAAAAATCAACTGCGCCTGGCGCATGACTGTTCTGGACGGCATAAATCGCCATCACCAACAGCAACAGCATCGATGCGATCAGGAGAAAACCTTCAAGAAATGACATGGATCTACCTCAATTCTACAGGGGTGGGAAAACAGAAAAAATCAGAGTGCGGTGACACTGATTGATTCGATTTGGAAAACAAATGGGAAATCATCATCGTTGACTGGGCCCCCATACCAGCCTCCGACAGCAAGATTGAGCAACATGTAATAAGGTTTGTCAAAAGGCCATTCATCGGCGGTGTCGCCCGGCTTGCGTTCGAAACGGCTCATCAGCACATCATTGACATGGATGGTGATGGCATCGTCATCCCAAACCATCACAAAATCATTGAACGTCTCTTGAAGAAGGGGCACCGCCAGTCTTTCGTTTCTCGAATTGCCCATTTTGTGATTGAAGGTTTTCGTATGAAGGGCGCAGGAGACGACATCGGGACGGTTGCCAGCGAATTCCAAGAGGTCAATCTCGCCGACATCAGGCCAGCGGCGGATGGTTCCTGGGTCGGGAAGACCGAGAAACCAGACGGCAGGCCAACTGCCCTGTCCTATGGGCATTTTCGCACGGACGTGGAAACGGCCTTTGTGAAAATGATGTTTGCCTTTGGTGGTGATCCTAGCGGATATGTATGGACACTGTCCACTTTCTTTGGTGGCGACGATGTTTAGGATGCCATCCTCGATGAAACAGTGATGATGATCGTTGCGGTAGCATTGTTTTTCATTGTTGGCCCAACGGTCACCGGTCTCATAGACGAAGTCGTTGGTGATGTCATAGTCGGGATCCTTGAAATCAGGTTTGAAAATGATGTTGTTTGGCGTCATGATGTCTCTCCTATTGTCTTTTTTTGCATGAATCCCTGACAACGATGGATGTCTCGACAAGGATTGGTTCGAAATCAAGCGTTTTGTTTTCAATCATATTAAGAAGGGTCTCACCGGCGATGGTGCCAATATGTTTGTAATCCTGTTTGACAGTGGTGAGTCGGGGTTCGACAATTTCGCAGAACTGCAAATTGTCGAACCCGATGATGGAGATGTCATCTGGGATCGAAAATCCATTTGAGCGCAGGTAGCGCATCGCGCCAAGGGCCATCAGGTCAGAAGCCGCACAGACGGCTTCTGGCAATCCGTGACGTTCAAAGATCGTCTGCATGGTCTGATACCCTTCTTCCATCGAGTAGTAGGTGTTGAAACGACCTTCGGCAATGATGGGTTTGAGAGCTTTCTCTTCGATGAAGTCTTGATAGGCCTGATGCCTTTGAGCTCCGATCAACGTCTCAGGATCCCCTTGGATGTAGGCGATCCGGCGATGTCCGAGCTGATATAGATAGCCACAGGCTTTCTTGATGCCTTCATAGGAATTTGAATAGATGGCGTTTTTGAGTTCGAGGGGGGGGTCAAGGGTCAGGACTGGAAGCAGGTTCTCCTTCATCCGGTTGATGGCATCCAAGTTCCGTCCCCCAGCGACGATCAGGACCCCGTCAACCTGTTTGAAGCGGGAGTGGTCGACGTAATCAAGCCCCCGATTGGATTTGTTTGACAACAACAGAATGTCGTAGCCTTTCTGTTCAATGGTGGCTCTGAATGCATCCAGAACTTCCGAGAAGAAGAGGTTTTTAAGGCCGCGTTCGACTTCATAGACGACACCGATGGTGTTTGATTTTTTCCTGACCAGGCTCTGGGCAGTGGCATTGGGGATATAACCGGCATCCGCAGCAATCTTCATGATGCGTTTTCGGGTCTTTTCGCTGACGTCCGGATAATTGTTCAAAGCCTTGGAGACTGTCGAGACCGAACAGTTCGACAGTTTGGCGATTTCAATGATAGTAACCATAGTGTTATCCTTTCAAAAATCAATTGATCATGACCATTTTACATGAGTTTTGTCTGAAAGTGAAGAGGGAACCATGAATTTTCCGAAAACGCTTCACAAATGTGCTTTGATTTTGTCTGGAAACCCCATCGCGGGCGCGTGACCCATCGATTCTCCACGAATTGGACACAACGTTGATCGACTTGAATTTGAAGGTGAAAGGAACGATATGAGGGGTTTTTAACGTGCTTTTAACGAAGATATTTCGTAAATTCGAAAAAGAAAGCGCTTTTTCTTTTCGCAATTTGTGATTGACATCGCGTTGGCTTCCCCATATAATGAAACCATAAGATCAATGACATAAAACGTTTTCGAACATTGTCAAACTGATCCACCGACAATTACGCCTGGGAGTGGTTATATGAAACGGATGGTCACAAGTGGGCTCATGGTCATGATGCTGGTGCTCATAGGGTCAATGGTCACCATGAGGGTGCACTCGCCAACGGATCATGAGCATGTTGCCAATCTTCTTTCAGACATCGAAATCAAAACCAATCAGACCGCTTACCGGACGGTCTTTTCCTCGTGGCTTGATGAAGGACTCAATCAGCCTCAGGTGACGGATGGGTTTACCGTTGATGACATGATCACGGATGCTGCTCTCGTTATGGCTGAGGACCATCAGGCTTTTCAACTCGAGAAAGACGACACGGTTGAGATCCCGGTTGTTGTCGATGAGGATGGGCTTTATGAAATCTGGCTTGATTATCTGGTCCTTGGCGATAGGACGACAAATCCTGGGATCAAGAAAGAAATCAGACTGCCAGATGGTGATCATCAGGTTCAATACAATGAGGACAGTGACATCAGACTTCCGATCACCTGGGTCAACCTGACCGAAGAACCTTCGGTCGACCGGTATGGGGATGAGATTCCGATTCGGGCCATCAATTCCAATGAATGGGCAGTCGATGTCCGTCTTTTCGATCCCGCCGGGCTGGTGAAAACACCCCTTAAGAACCGATTGAATGCCGGATTGAACATCATCCGACTGACGTTGGTCAATACCGTTGATTTTTATATCAAAGGCATCACGGTGACAAACAGTGATGATCTTTTGACTTATGACCAGTATCTTGATCAGTACATCAATCAGGGCGACAAAGCCGCACCGAAGACACTGATCACCGCCAATGCCGAGGATTATGTGGCCAAGAGCGCGACATCTGTGACTGTCGATTCTTTGATGAAACCGCATATGTCATCGTATCAGTTCAATCGGAAATTGCTCAACCATGTCATCATCAAGAAAGCGGGCCAATGGGTCGAATATGAGGTTGATGTGCCTGATGCCGGTCTTTATGACCTTTCCATCAAGGGCGAGATGACCAATCGGGGGTTGCCGGTCTTCAGAAAGATCACAATCAATGGATCGGTTCCTTTTGAAGCGTTCAATCATCTCATGATCGATTACGCCAAAGGATGGGCCAACCATACCCTTGGCGGCGACACCCCATATCAGGTCTATCTTGAACAAGGCATCAATACCATCAGGATTGAAGCCAGTCCCGGATTGTACACCCATTTTGAAGCCCTTCAAGGGATCTTAGATGACATTCAGGATCTGGCCATTTTGATTACCAGCCTGACGGGCGGGCTTGCTGATACCTCAAGGACGTGGGACATCGTTTCCTATATTCCCGATATTTCTGAACGTCTTTCATCCATGGCGGACCGTCTGATAGAGGAATACGACAAACTGATCAGTTACTCCGATGAACCCGCAGCTCAGTTCAATGTCTTGAAGATTGCTGCTGAGCAACTGATGGTGCTTGCAGAAAAACCTGATGATATCGTTGAAAAGAGTTATCTTTTAAACGTCGGATCATCCTCATCAGCCAACCTGATCGCGGCTGCATTGACCGGTTTGCTAGAAGAGCCGATGGCCATGGACCGACTATACGTCCATTCTGGAGAAGACTTGCCACGGGCGACGAGTCCATGGTATGTCAACCTGTTTGAAAGCATCAAGATGTTCGTCTATTCTTTCTTTGATCCCCGTTATGACATCGATTTGTCTGATGATCCCGAGGTGGTCAAGGTTTGGGTATCAAAATCTAAGTTGCACGTGGATGTCATGCAACGGATGGTCGATGAGCTCTTCACGCCCGAGACCGGCATTGATGTTGAGCTGATTGTCCTGCAAAACGCAAATCGGATCGTGCTCGCGAACGCCGCCGGAAAGACACCTGATGTCGCTTTGACCATCGGGGCTGGATCGGTCTTTGACTATGCCTCCCGCGGCATGCTCGCGAACCTTGCCGTGATGGATGGGTTCCAGATGACCGCATCCGATTTCAATCCCAACACGTTTGTGCCTTATATTTATGAAGATGGGGTCTATGGGATGCCTGAGACTCAGGATGTGGCACTTTTGTTCTACCGCAAGGACATTCTGGAAAGCCTCGATTTGTTTGTCCCTGATACTTGGGATGACGTGATTGGGATGTTGCCGCTCTTGCAAAGCCTAGGCATGAATTTCTATCATCCGATCAGTTCAAGCGCAGCGACCAAGTCAATCAATCATATGTCACCATTGATTTATCAGTATGGGGCCGAATTCTTTGGTGAGACCGCGACCGATGTCAGCATCCGTGATCCCAAAACAGTCGAGGCGATCAAGTTCATGATCGATCTCTACAACGTCTATAACCTGCCTCTTCAGATTGGCAGTTTCTATGACCGATTCCGAAACGGGACCCTTCCCATTGGCATTGGCGATCAGAATATGTACATCCAGCTCAAGTATGCCGCCCCGGAACTGATTGGCCAATGGGGTGTCGCACCGATTCCCGGTATGATGTCAGAAGACGGTGAGGTTCTGCGTTATGATACCGCCTTGGGTGCTGGAAGCATCATTTTTGAAGCGTCTTCAAACAAGGAAAACGCATGGTCATTTCTCCAATGGTGGAACTCCGCGGAGATCCAATCGGAGTTCTCGCATGAGCTCATCGCCAATTTCGGTGATTTGTTTCTCTACATGACCGCCAACATCAAAGGATTTGAGACCTCATCATGGCCCGAAGATTCCAAAGATGCCATTCTTGAACAATGGACATGGATCCGGATTCCTCCGAAACTCCCCGGATATTACATCCTTGAACGTGAGATCAGCAACGTCTATAACAAAGCGGTCTTTGAACAAACCAATTACCGCAGCGCCCTCGATGACGCTTACTTCAACATCATCCGGGAAATCAATCGGAAGCTCGATGAGTTCGGATACACCGAAGAGAATCCTTATGTCATTCCTAATAACGCCAATATTGACCGATGGATTGGTGGATCATGAACAAGACACTCACGACGGTGATGCCCAAAGCATCCAAAAAAGTGAAGCGCGGTTCCAGTGGGTATGTGTTCATTTTTCCGTATCTGCTGTTTTTCACGATGTTGATCATCTTACCGACGTTGTTGAACTTCATCCTTTCATTCACTTACTACAACGTCATTGAGTTCCCCTCATTCACCGGTGTCAAGAACTACGTTGACATCTTCACAACCGATCCGCTCTTCTTGAAGGTTGTGCTTCCAAACACACTCAAGTATGCGCTCATCATCGGCCCTGGTGGATACTTGCTGGCTTTCATCCTTGCTTGGATCCTGGTCCAGTTGCCACACCGGATCAGAACGGTCTTGGCGGTCATCATCTATGTGCCATCGATGCTCGGTGGGGTCATGATGACGGTTGTATGGCGGGTCCTTTTTTCGGGAGACTCCACGGGGTATCTGAATGGACTGCTTTTGAATCTGAACCTGATTGATCAGCCGATCCAATGGCTCCAGGATCCGAATCTCTTGATGAATGTGATGCTGGTAGTAGTCATGTGGTCATCGATGGGACTCTCCTTTTTGGCACTTCTTGCCGGGATCTTGAATATTGACCGGACGATCTACGAGGCAGCCTATATTGACGGTCTGAAGAACAGATTCCAAGAGATTTTCTATATCACAATTCCTTCAATGAAACCGCAGATGCTCTTTTCCGCGGTCATGGCCATCATCGGTGCATTCAAAGCAGCCGGGGTCGCTGCGGCCCTATCAGGCTCCTCCCCGCCGCCGCAATATGGCGGATGGCTGATTGTTGACCATATGAACGATTATGCGTTTCAGAAGTTTGAAATGGGCTATGCATCCGCCCTCGCTGTCATTCTCTTGCTCATGATCTATTATTTCAACCGTGTGAGCTACAAGTTGTTCAAAGAAGATTAGGAAGGAGGACCAAGAGATGAGTTTCAGAGGGACGAAAATCAATCCTGACCGATTTGACAAGTCACAGATCAAGTTTCTCTTGATCCTTTTGCCGATCATCTTGATCATGGTGCTGCCGCTGGTCTACATCTTCAACCATGCATTCAAGCCCTATGATGAACTATTCGCTTATCCGCCGCGTTTTTTCGTCAGAAGACCGACATTTGACAATTTCCGCTTGCTGTTCTCAATGGTCTCATCGTCTGGGGTCCCGTTTTCCCGTTATCTGTTCAACAGTGTCATGATCGCGGTGGTTGTGCTCGCCTTGTCCATTTTGATCAGCACCGGTGCCGCCTATGCCTTTGAAATGCTCGATTTCAAAGGGAAAGCCTTGCTCTATAAATTCAATATGCTTTCAATGATGTTTGTCGCTGTCGCTTTCGCGATTCCGCGCTACATCATCATCACCGGTCTTGGATTCAATGACACCTTCTTTGTCCATGTCATTCCCTTTCTGGCCGCTCCGGTCGGGATCTTTTTGATCAGACAATACATGAAGAGCATTCCCAAAGAACTGGTCGAGGCATCCAAAATCGATGGGGCCAACGATTATCAGGTCTTTTGGTTCGTGGTTGTCCCGCTTGTCAAACCAGCCATGGCTACCATGGGGATTTTGACCTTTCAGGCGGTTTGGACCTATAGTGAGTCCTCCGAACTCTATGTTGACAAGGAATCGCTTAGGACCCTGCCTTACTTCATCAACACCATCACCGCCGCGACTGGAAACGTCGTCGCCTCACAAGGGATTTCAGCAGCGGCATCATTGATCATGTTCTTGCCGATGCTTGCCATCTTCATTTACTTCCAAGGCAAAGTGATCAACACGATGAGTCATTCGGGGATCAAATAACATGAAAAAGATGATCATGTTGGTTCTGGTGTCCTTGTTGACACTGATAAGTCTCACCACCACAAGTGAGGCTTCAGTCATTCAAAGTCCATACCGGACATATACCGAAGATGCCAAAGGCAATCTCATTCTGACCCAGGATGCCTATTTGCCGGTACAATCGTTTGCTCATCCTGATTTTGAGAATATCAGGGAGATGCGGGTCGCCCAAGATCTGGTTTATGTTCTTGACCAAAAGAAGGATGCCTCCGCGATTTATGTGTTTGATATGGCATTTGAACATCAGGCCACGATTGAACTCCCTGAAGATGTGATGAAACCAGAAGGGTTTCACGTCGTCAATGAGACCCTTTATGTCACCGACCTCAAAGATGGCAACGAGGGGGCGATTTACGTCTTTGACCTAGATATGACGACGTTTGAGATGACGGCCAGAGATGTGTTTTTCAAACCTGACACACCACTGTTCGGTGAGAACACACCATTCTTACCGAGAAAAATTGTTGTCGATTCCCGCGGTAACCTCTACATCATCAGTGATGGTGCGCTCAATGGCGTCTTGCAGATGAGTGATACCGGACGGTTCTTTGGCTTCTTCGGTGCCAATAAAGCTGATACCGGTCGGATTCGGGACGCGATCACCCGCTTTTTCAGTTCTGAGACAGACCTGGTGTTGCCACCGACCCCGACCAATGTCGCGATTGACCCCGAAGGCTTCATCTACACCGTGACCCAAGGTCTTGAGGAGACGGGACTTAAGAAGTTCAATGTCGCTTCCCGCAATTTTTTACCTGAGACCTTATCGGTCATTCAAGGCAATGTCGCTGTGACAGCGGGCAACTACCAGAACATCCTGACCATTTCCATTGATGGCATCATACGGGAATACGATGTTGAAGGTAATCTTTTGTTCTCGTTTGGTGGGTCTTTGATCGGTGATACCCGACTGGGTCTCTTCAGAAACCCAGTCGCCATCAGCACCCTTTCCGATAACCGGCTTTTGGTCGCGGACTCAACGTCTAACCTGGTCCAAGTCTTTTCCGAAACGGAGTTCGCGTCCTACGTCCATCTCGCTTTGGAGAAATACATGGAAAGTGATTTTGAGTCGGGTATCACGCTCTGGCAAGAAGTGCTTCTCTACAATTCATGGTTTGATTTGGCCTACAAGGGCATGGGTCACGCCTATATGAGTGAAGGCAACTACCGACTGGCCATGGACGCATACCGGAAGACCAACGATGCCGATGGCTATTCGGAAGCGTTCTGGGAACTGAGGAATGAGACCATCGAGCTCTATGTTGGGTGGATGGTGGCCGCGTTCTTCCTGATCCAAGTGTTCTTCTGGATCAAGGGCGCGTTGAATCGGAAAGATGTGACTGTTTTACCAGCCTCATGGCATGCGAAAGCCAAACAGATCAGAACCACAGCAACCTACCGACGATTCGTTCATCCTTTCAAGATCATCAGACATCCTTTGGATGCGTTTTATGACATCAAGCGACAAATTGATACCTCGGTTTTTGTTGCGACATTGATCTATGGCATGGTCGCAGTGCTCTATTTCGTCAAGCATATGATGTCTAATTACATCTTTGTCGGTAACATCATGGACCGAAACATCTTCTTGGATCTCTTCATGCTTTATGGTGGTCTTTCTGTCTTTTTGATCATGAATTACCTGGTCTGTTCGATCAGGGAGGGCAGTGGACGATTCCGTGAGGTCTATATCGGTCTTGCCTATGTTTTGATTCCGATTATGCTCGTGACTGTGATCATGACGGTTGTTTCCAATGTGCTGACCTTAAATGAGGCCTTCATCTATGGCTACATCCATCAGATCGGGTATGTTTGGTCAGCGATCTTGGGCTACTTCATGATCAAGGATCTCTATTTCTACGATGTCGGTGAGACCTTTGTCAACATTGTCATCACGATGTTTTCGATGGTTGTTGTCGTGTTTGTCGGATTCATGATGTATGTCGTGTTCAACCAAAGCATCACGTTTTTCGAAGAAGTGATCAGGGAGGCGATTCTACGTGCAAAAGGCCTTTAAGCACATGATGGCGCTTGCCATGATGGTCATATTGATGATCTTTGGACTGTCTTTGTTCGCTGAGGAAGCTGTTTTTGACATCGGCTTCGACCGTCCATCAACCATTTTGTTGGAGGCCATGGAAGAAGAGGTTGATGATCCTTACGACTATGACATCGATATCGATGACTATCCTCAGTATCAGTTGATGAAAGAGAACAATCATCTGGCGTTGTACCTAGATGATCTATCCCATAACATCGCTGTGTTGGTCAAGGATAGCGGATATGTCTGGTTCTCGACTGACCCTGATTATAATGGCATTGATGCCGTGACCGGACGTGAGCACAATGAACAGACCCAAAACCGGATTCGTTCATCGATCAGTTTCCGGACGACTCAGTTTGAAACCATTTCAAGTGACTTTCATTTGTTGAATGAAGCACATGAAGTGACATATGAGATGACAGATCAGGGGTTTGTCATGCAGATCGAACTGATCTCAAGTGGTATCTCATTTGATGTTGATGTCAAAATCGATGAGGATGATCTGATCGTTAACGTGCCTTTTTCCTCAATTGAAGAACATGATCTCAGGCTTCAGAGTATCCGTGTCTTTCCGGGTTTCGGGATGACAACCGGCGATGACATGACGGGTTATCTTTTCATCCCGGATGGATCCGGGGCATTGATCCGTTATACGACCCAAACGACTGGCTTGGCGTACAATGAAACCATTTATGGTGGTGACCAAGGCTATGAGACTTTGTCTCAGGAACGTGTCCAAAATCAGGGTGTTGTTCCTGCCCATCAGAACAAAGCGGCGGTCTTAGGCATCGTCCATGGGGTTGGGAAGCATGCGTTCATCGCGACCATAGAAGAGGGCGGATACTACGCCCAGATCAGGGCTGAAGCCAAAAGCAATGTCACCAAGTATTTTACCAATACCTTTGCCTTTAACTACCGGTTGCTATATTTCCGACCGACAAACAACCAAGGTGACGGATTCAGAATCACATCTGAAACCATGATCGAAAATGATGTCAGCATCAGATATACCTTCCTATCCGACCAGGCAGCGGACTATGTCGGTATGGCCCAAGCCTATCGAAACCATATGATTGATCATGGGATGACCATGAAAACTGCCCAATCGGAGATCCCTGTGCACATCGATTTTGTCGGTATGGATGTCACCAAAGGACTTTTTAGAAACAAAGCGGTGGTGATGACCAGTTATGAGGAAGCTTTGGCCATCATCAAAGACATCGAAACCAATGTCACCCCTAGGCTTCAGGTCAGTTACCGAGCCAAACAGACCGATGGATCATATATCTTTGGATATCACAGAAGCATCGGTTCAAAGAGGGATTACCAGGCACTTCTGACCTATTTGTCCGATCAGGGCATCCCTTTGTCATTCCTGAATGAATACAACTTCATTCCCGAGACCAACCGCAACATCGCCAAGCAGGTTGGAGGAAGTTTGATGAGTCTCTTGTCGACCAGTACCGTTTTTCCGACCAATTATCTTCTTGATATCATCGCCATCAATGACAATCACCAAGATGCCTTGGAGGTCATGAGAACAGATGGACTTGGGCTATATGCTGACAAGACCGGCACGTTGATCTACAGTCATCTTGATGCCAAACGCGAACTGATTCAAAGAGATATGATGGCCGAGACGATAATCGGCCATCTAGAAGAGGCGAAAGCCTATCATACAATCCTTAGAAATCCGATTGAAACCATGTTTCCATTCGTTGGTGCAATCACCGAGTTTCCCCTCTCCTCCTCAGGATACGCCTACATTACTGATACTGTTCCATTCATGGCGATTGCTATGTCAGGATTGACAGATCTTTTTTCGGAACCATTGAATTTTATCGCAAATCGCGATGTCTATATCCTCAAGATGATCGAATACGGCCTCTATCCTTCCTACGTTTTGACCAGTAAGGATGCGTTTATGCTCAGAGGTTCAGACGACACCGAGACATTCTCTTCGGAGTATCGGTTGTGGGAACCCGTCATCATGGCTGATGTTGCTATGATCAATGATGCTTTGGGGCGAGTGGTTGGTCAACCCATCACGGATCATGAGTACTTGGGCCAAAGTGTGTATGTGACAAGTTACGCCAATGGTATCCGGATCGCTGTGAACTATAGCGATCAGGTCACTGCGTTGGCACAAGGCGATGTCCCCGCACTTGGATACCTGGTTTGGGAGGTGTGAGGATGAAAAAGACACTCAAGTATCGGAAATCACGCCTGACCAAGAATGACAGCTATTTCGGATTCCTCTTCACCTCGCCATGGATCATCGGCTTCTTTGCCCTTGGTCTCTACCCCTTTTTCTATTCGTTCTATCTGTCGCTTCATCGGGCCCGTTATACCGGTCGGGGGTTGACCTTGGATCCTTTGGGTTTTGAGAACTACCGGACCATCTTGTTCAATCCGGATAATCGGGACTACATCAATGCCGTACTCACGTTCGTCGTGGAGTCGGCGTTCGTCATTCCATTGGTTGTCATCATGGGATTCTTGCTCGCGCTGCTGGTCAATCAGAAACTCAAAGGCAGACTGATCTACCGGGTCGTTTATTTCTTTCCGGTCATCATCTCCTCAGGTGAGATCTTCAGACAGATCAGACAGGAAGGCGCGACCAACCTGATTTCAATTGATATTCTGAACAATATCTTTTTGGGCATGGCACCAGCCTGGATGTTGAGGTCAATCTTCTTCGCATTCTCACAGCTGGTCACGATTCTTTGGTACACAGGGGTTCCGATGCTGATTTTCCTGGCGGGCCTTCAAAAGCGCGACATGTCCTTATATGAGGCCGCCAAGATTGATGGGGCTTCGGAATGGGACAGTTTCTGGAAAATCACCTTGCCGCTATTGATGCCGATGTTTTCCATCAACATCATCTACATCACCATTTATCTGGGGACGGTTGAACATAATGCCATCATCAGGATGATCGATGTGGCCATTGGTCGTGAAGGATATGGATATGCCTCGGCGATGGCATGGATCTACGGACTCGTTCTGATTCTCATGATCGCGTTCTTTGCGAACCTGTTCAGGTCTCGCTACAAAGTCAGGTAGGTGACGACATGACACAAATCAAAATAAAGATCAGCGATTGGGCTCAGCGTCATCACATCAACAAAGCCAAGATCAAACGGATGTTTGTCGGCAAGCAAGATGGTGGTGGCGTGATCACCAAGATCATGCTTTATGGCGTCATGACCGGCATCGCCTATGTCTTCTTGTATCCAATTTTCTATATGCTTTCAAAGAGTCTCATGCCGATTGATGACATCATCAATCCGATGGTCAAGTGGCTGCCGACAGCAGTCAGTACCGAAAACTACATGATGGTCTTGCAAGCATTCAACCTAAGAGAGGTCATGTTTGACAGTTTCCTGATCTCAACATTGTCAACACTCACCATTGTGGTCTCTTCAGGACTCATCGGTTTCGGACTTGCCCGTTATGATTTTCCAATGAAAAAAGTCATATTCGCCCTCATCTTGGTGATGTTTGCCCTGCCCCCTCAGATTCTTTCCATCCCCAGATATGTGATGTACAATGATCTCAATCTGATTGGCAGCATCTTCTCGTTTCTGATTCCGGCATTTCTCGGACAAGGGCTCAATGCAGCCATCTTCATCCTCATCTTCTATCAGTTTTTCAAGACCATTCCCAA
>JAGYLU010000004.1 GCA_018400755.1 Acholeplasmataceae bacterium | reverse complement strand
AATCGGTGAAAGCCAAAACGGGAATGCCCCTTTGTATTCCTCGGTCAGATAGGCGACGAAACGTTCCATCGTCGAGACGATACCGCGGTGGATGACGACCGGCCGGTAGATGTTCTTGCCGTCTTCTCCGACATAGGTCAGATCGAAACGTTCGGGAAGCAAGAAGTCAAGTTGGATGGTCGAAAGGGTTTCCTCATGACCAAGCGCGGTCTTGACCTGAACATCCAGTTTCGGGCCATAGAACGCCGCCTCACCAATCGCTTCGTAATAAGGCGCGCCGATCTCATCCATCGCTTCCTTAAGCATTTTCTCGGCCTTTTCCCACATCTGGTCATCGGGGAAGTACTTCTCTGAATTCAAAGGATCGCGGTAACTGACCCTAAACGTGTAATCTGTGATGTCAAAGTCATCATAGACCCTTAGAAGCAATGCCATGACGCGCTTGAACTCATCTTTGATCTGGTCTGGACGGACAAAGATATGGGCATCATTCAAGGTCATCTCACGAACTCTTTGGAGGCCGGAAAGAGCTCCGCTCTTCTCATAGCGATGCATCATACCGAGTTCGGCAATCCTTAAGGGCAGTTCCCGGTAACTGTGGACATCATTTTTATACATGAGCATGTGATGAGGACAGTTCATCGGTCGGATGACGGTGAGTTCACCGTCGCCCATGTCCATCGGTGGGAACATGTCATCATGGTAGTGGTCCCAGTGCCCTGAGGTCTTGTAGAGCTCGACGTTGGCGAGAATTGGGGTATAGACATGCATGTAGCCCAAAGAGAGCTCAACGTCGGTGATATAGCGTTCAACGACACGGCGGATGGTCGCCCCTTTGGGCAGCCAGAAAGGCAGACCGGGACCAGCTTCCTTGCTGAGCATGAAGAGATTCAGCTCTTTTCCAAGCTTACGGTGGTCGCGTTCTTTCCGTTCTTCTAGAAGATCAAGATGATCTTTCAAATCCTGCTTCGAGAAAAAGGCTGTTCCATAAATCCTCACGAGCTGTTTGTTCTTCGCATCCCCGCGCCAGTACGCACCGGCAAGCGTCAGCAGTTTGAAATGTTTGATTTGGTTGGTGTTCGTGACATGTCCACCCCGGCATAGATCGGTGAATTCGCCCTGGGAATAGACCGATAGGCCATCTTCCTTGAACTGTTCGACGAGTTCAAGCTTGTAAGGGTCATCTTTGAAGATTGATTTGGCTTCCTCATAGGTGACATCACGTCTGATGATGTCATGTGCTTCTGAGGCAATGGTCGCCATCATCTCTTCAATCTTTTGAAGATCCTCATCGCTCACTTTCTGGTCCTTGAAGTCAACGTCATAGTAAAAGCCTTCCTCGATCGCCGGACCGACCCCGAAACAGACCCCAGGATAAAGTCTTGTGATGGCCTGGGCCATCAGATGGGCAGTGCTGTGTCTGAGGACCTCAAGGCTTTCCTTGTCTTTCTCGGTCAGAATTTTGAAGACGGCGTCAGCAACAATCGGCCGGTCAAGTTCAACAAGCACGCCATCAAGTGACGCGGCGACCGCTTTCTTGGCGAGTCCTGGTGAGATCTGATGGGCAATCTCTCTTGCGGTGATGCCCTCTTGGACCGTTTTTTGAGTCTTGTCTGGAAATGTCAAAATCATGATTCATCGCTCCTTTTTCATGTCAAAGTCATATAAAAAACAAAACGCCCTTAAGAAAACCTAAGGGCGACAAATGCGCGGTACCACCTTGGTTCCGGACCAAGTCCGGCACTTCTCTTATGGATAACGGCACGACCCGGACCAGGTTTTGACTCTGGCCTACTCCAAGGGAGTGATGTCCATCTGTCGCAGCTTTCACCATCCTGCGTCGCTAAGGGCGGCAGACACCGTGTCCTCTTCATCGTAACTGCTTCAATTATACCACCATTATGTGATGAATCAAGGGGTTTTTTTATTGATCATATTGCGCTTGTGAAAGCCGGACATAAATCATCAGATCCTTGATCCTTTGGACCAGTCGGGCCGCCTTCGCACGGCCGGTCTCGTCTTTGGTGAGGGTGAGCGCTTCAACCAACTGGACAAAATCAAGATTGGAGGTCATGAAGACCGGAAGTTGGGCCGAAAGCCGGTACTGAAGGACCGGGACAAGTACCTCATCCCGAAACCACGTCGACATGTTCTCACCACCGATGTCATCCATCATGAGCACATCCGCTTGCTTGAGCTGATTGACCCGTTCCTCGAGATTGCCTTCATTCATGCCTTGTTTGATGCTTCTGACAAGGTCCGGCATATAGACAAAGAGAACCGTGATGCCTCTTAAGGCAAGGGCCTGGGCGACCGCCGACATGATGTAGCTCTTGCCGGTGGCGTATTTGCCAAAGATATATAGCCCTTTGGCGACTTTGTCCTTGCGGTACTCATCTAGGAAACCCTGGGCAAGATCCCTGACTTTCTTGCGTTCATCATTAAACACATCGAACGCATCAAGACTGGCATCCTGGATATAGACTTCCGTATCATAGAAGCGAAGATTCTCACGAATCCTCTTCTTCCTCAGTTCATTGGCCTTTTCCTTGGTCGGACGGTACACAATCTCGACATAGGGATCGGTTCTTAGAACCGGACGGTACCCACCTTCATGATCATTGCGTCTGATCAGATACTGATAGACGAGCGCGAGATCATTGTCAGAGACCTCAAGATGTCTGGTCTCGGGATCGGTCTTGACCGCTTGACGCATGTCTTCGATTGTCATTGTCATCCCTCCATCTTCGCCAATCCGGCCAGATAGTCATCCATCCAGTCCGGTTCGGCCGTTTTCTTCGTTCGGGTCTGGCTCTTTTGCCAGCTATTTTCAATCTCAAGGGAGTGACGCATGGCGTCCTCTGTGGTTTGAATCCCTTTGCTCAACCAATCATTGAGCACTTTTTCCATGTAATTGATATTGGGAAGCACCCCATCTTTGTTCTTGAGCACAAACATCAAAATGACATTGATGATACCGGGATCGACATGATTGCGTTCAAGCAATTGTGAGGCGGTTGAAAGGGCGAGGCCCCGCTGATCGGTTTTGGCATATTTCTGGATGATGACCTGAGGCGTGATGTTTCCGATCACCGCGCCCTCATCAAGGTCTTTCTCGCGGATCTCGAGCTGTTTGTTTTTCGTCTGGTAATGAAGTCTTGCCTTCAGATTGAGCTGATGGAAGTTCACGCTTTGCCGCGACTGTGTCGCCGCTTCATAGATGGTGACCATGTCATCGACCTCGAACTGATAGACAAATGCGATTCTCGTGATCTGGTCTTTGAAGTGGGCGTTGAGCAGTTGGCTGTTTTTGAGTCTTTCCGGCAGATGTTCAACGAAAGCATTATAATCAAAGGCATATCTGATCGTGCTTCCACCGTTGTTGATCCGGCCTTCGATAGGCTTGTCGACGGCAAGGAGGTTCAAACTCTTGAACTCATACATCTGATCAAAGGATTTGGTGATGTTCTTGTACGTGTCGGTCACCGGTGCGTCAATCTCAAACAGGGCGATCAGGCGGTCGATGTTCTTCTCACCAATCTCACTTTGGAGGTAACTGCCAAAGACGGTATCGACCAGAAACTGTCTGGCTGACAAGGGGATTTTGACGACATAGATGTAATCATCATCTTTCTGAAAGACCGTCAATAGACTCAACGCCTCAAGGCGTTGACGGTACTTCAAAAACTCCGCCTGTTTCAAATCGAAGAGATCAAAGAAATCGGCGTGCGCCATCGAAAAAGACTGATCTTTCTCACAAAGGCTCGCAAACGTCAAATAAAGCGCATGGGTCGGAAGGCCCATCATCGGTTGATACAAGAGGGCTAGGACCTTGTGGTCAGATGGGGACAGATCGGTTTGCATATGAAGGGTGAAGACACTCGCATTTTTCATTCCGATACCTCTTTGATAAACACATCAAGCGCGTCATAAAGCGCATGTATCGATTTGTCATTGGTGATGACAACATCAGCCAAGAGACGCTTTTCGACCATTGGCATTTGTGTCTTGATCATCTCTTTGGCAATCTCTTTTGAAATGCCATCACGTGCCATCAACCGTTTGATCTGGGTTTCCTCATCAAGGTCAATCAATAGGATGAGATCAACTTCATGATCATAGCCGGTCTCAAACAGGAGTGGCACATCGACCACCACAAGCGGCTCATCCCACAAAATCCTCAGACGCGTTTCGATGGCTGAAAAGACTTTGGGATGAATGATGTCATTCAAACGATCTCTCATTTCCTTGTCATGAAAAATCCGATTCCTGACCACTCGCTTCAAGTCCTCATCACCCTTTGCAGCAAAGACTTCCCTGATCTCTTCAAGCATCGCCTGATCATGGATCCAAAGGTCTGAAACAATGGTGTCGCTATCAATCACAGGAATCCCTTTTGACGCCAAATAAGCGGCCGCTGTCGATTTGCCAGAGGCAATCCCACCAGTCAGTCCGATCACTTTTGATTCACTTTTTTTGGCAGGACTTGCAGACATAAGTGCCCCGACCTCCGACGGTTTGTTTGGTGATGATCTGGTGACAGACCGGACAAGGTTCGCCGGCTTTGGTATGGACCTTCAGTTCGTTTTGAAAACGTCCATGGACACCAAGGGCGTCCGTGTATGTCCTGATTGATGTGCCTCCGAGTTCGACGGCGTCATGAAGAACGGTTGTCGCCGATTCAATCAGGGTCCTGACATCATTTCTGGTCAACCGGTCCGTCCGTTTCATAGGATGGATCCCGCTCTTGAAGAGGGTCTCATCGACATAGATGTTTCCAAGGCCACAGACGACATGCTGGTCAAGCAACGCTGTTTTGACGGCAATCTTGCGTCTTTTCAACCGGGCATGGATGTCTTCCCAGTTGGCATCCTTTGGTTCCGGCCCGAGTTTTGACAAAGGAGGGACATCTTGATAGTGTTCGCTCGTTCTAAGCGTCATCCGGCCAAATTTGCGGGTATCATGATAGATCAGGAACCGACCATCATCAAGGGCGAACGAAACGTGATCATGAGCGGATGACCGTCTGACATCCCTGATGAAAAAGCGACCTTCCATCCTAAGATGGACCAAGAGGGCAAAAGGGGGAATCATCAGACAAAGGTATTTTCCCACCCGTTCGATGGCCTCGATCCGTTTACCAATCAGAGTGGTTTTGAAATCATTTGTCTCATGGTCAATGATCTTGTCATAAAAGACATCAATACCGACAATGGACCTGCCTTGGATCAGTTTCAGAAGTGTTCTTCTGATCGTTTCAACTTCAGGGAGTTCCGGCATGGTCTCACCTACTTCAGGTCAAACCAGGTCAATCCGGTATCGCACGATGTCTCAAGGCTCACATCCAGGGTGACCGCATCTCTCATCTTTTGAACAACCAAGGCTTCGATCGCTTTGGTCTCTTCTTCTGGCACTTCAAGAATCAGTTCATCGTGGACTTGAAGCAAGATCTTGGCCTTTGACCCGTTTGTCTTGAGCGCTCGATGAAGATCAACCATGGCTTTCTTGAGGATATCGGCCGCGCTCCCTTGAATCGGGGCATTCATGGCGGTCCGTTCACCAAACTGTCGTTGCGTATAGACCATCGATTGCAGTTCCGGGATATGACGTCGGCGATGCATGATGGTCTTAACATAACCGTGTGTTTTCGCAAATTCAACCGTCTCTTGCATGTATGTCTGGATCTCTGGGTAGATGGCAAGATACCTGTCAATGAAATCCTGGGCTTCTTTTGGTGTCACACTGATATCTTCGGAAAGACTCCATGCGCCAATGCCATAGATGATGCCAAAGTTCACCGCCTTGGCAGCACGCCGGTGTTCTTGGGTCACCTCTTCAAGACCAAAGACATCTTTGGCCGTTTTCGCGTGGATATCCTCGCCATGATTAAACGCATCCAAAAGCGCTTTGACACCTGCCATGTGGGCGAGGACGCGAAGCTCGATCTGCGAATAGTCCGCACCAATCAAGACTTTTCCGGGAGACGCCTTGAACAGACGTCTGATCTCCCGGCCTTCGCCGGTACGGATAGGGATGTTTTGCAAATTGGGATCAAGTGAGGAAAGACGTCCGGTCGTGGTCAGAGCCTGGGCATAGATGGTATGGACTTTCCCGTCTTCAAAGACATGAGCCTTGAGCCCTTCGATATAGGTTGAATGCAGTTTGGACAGTTGTCGCCATAGCAAAATATCATCGATGATCGGATGTTTGCCCTTCAGGGCGTTCAAGACATCGACGTTGGTCGAGTATCCGGTCTTGGTCTTCTTGCCGACAGGCAGACCAAGATCTTCAAAGAGGACCTCGCCTAGCTGTTTGGTGCTACCGATATTGAAGTCTTTACCGGCATGCCTGATGATCCGTTTGGAGACTTCCTCAATCCGTTCATGAAGGGCTTGCCCTTGACGATGGAGTTCGTCCATGTCAACCGAGAGGCCTTCATGTTCCATCTCTGAAAGTACTTCGGAAAGGGGGATCTCAAGATTTTCAAGTAGCGCTCTCTGGTTTTGGTCGTCGAGCGTTTGGATCAAGGTCTCTGATAAATGTTTGATGGTTTTGGCTTTGGAAGCGATATGCCGGAAATAGACATCTTCTTCGGGCAACGCTTTTTTGGCACCTTTACCATAGATTTCCTCGTCATAAGCGACCCCATTGGCGTTAAAAGTGAGGACGATGCGTTTGAATTCCTCTTTGCCAATGTGTGAATTGATCAGGTATGCGGCCAACAACAAATCGAAGGTCACGCCTTTGATTTCGATACCATGCTTCAAAAAGTAAACCCGCATCGCTTTGTAATCATAGGTCATCTTCGATATGGTCTCGTCTTCTAGAAACATCTGGAATGACAGTGACTGGAGGGCCACCTCAGGTCTTAGGATATAATGGGTCGTTCCATCCGATAATCCGATACCCCAAAGATCAGCCCGGTGATAGTTATAATCTGAAAACTCGGCATGGATCGCCATATCGTCTTTCAAGACCTTAGAAAGCATTCGTTCATCTTTGATCTCGATATAGTCTGTTGGTTTGTCGGTCTCCGACTCAGAGCTGATTTTTCTTACGAACATGTGAAGATCATAGGTCTGGAAAAAGCTCTTCAATCCTTCAAGATCCGCCTTCGTTCTTTTGAGATCCTTCATGGTGATGTCAAGTGGTACGTCACAATCAATTTCGGAAAGGGTCCGGCTCATCCGGGCCAAGGCCTCATGGTCGCGCACTTTGTCTCCAAGTGCGCCTTTGATCTGATCCTTGTTCTGATAGACCCCATCTAGCGACCCATAAGCCTTGAGCAGCTTCACGGCGGTCTTCTCACCAACCCCGGGAATCCCGGGAATGTTATCTGAAGGATCACCCATCATGGCCTTGAGATCGACAAATTGGCTGATCTTCAGATCATAGGTCTCTTCAAGAAGGGCAGGCGTGAAGTGTTTCACATCTTGCATCCCTTTTTTCAAGAGATGGACAGTCACGTTGTCCGAGACCAGCTGCAATAAATCCCGGTCAGAGGAAAAGACATTGACATCATAGCCCTCATTGGCCCCATGTCTGGCGCATGTGCCGATGATGTCATCGGCCTCATATCCGGGCTTGCTGATGGCTTTGACACCATAGAGGTCAATGTAGGCATTCACCAAAGGAATCTGTTCAGCAAGTTCTTCGGGCATCTTGGCCCGTCCAGCTTTATAAGCCTCAAACGCCTCATGGCGTTTGGTCGGTTCACTGGTATCGAAGGCGACCAGGACAAAGACATCGTCTTCGTAGACCATTTTCTCAAACATGCCGACGAATGCAAAAAGCGCGTTCGTATGAACGCCCTGGCTGTTGGTCATCAGTGTCTGGCCAGGATAGGCGGTTGCGTAATACGCCCGAAACAAAATGGAGTTGCCGTCAATCAAAATGAGTTTCTTCATAGTACCCTCCATGGTCATATTTTATCACGGAATATCGTTGATGTTTTCCACAGGAAACGTGGAAAAAAAAGGGTCAGCGCCTCTTGAACTGGCCCTTTCCCTTGCCTTTTCCCTTTTTGTACTGCGTGTTCGGCATGGCTTTCTGAGGTGATTTCGAGAGCGATTCAAGTTCCCTTTCGTCCATGCTCATCATTTTCTTCATCATCTTTTTCTGGGCGTCAAGGGCTTGACGCAAGCGGTTCAGATCGGCAACCGACATGCCTGCCCCACGGGCAATGCGTTCGCGCCGACGGCTGCTCATATCGATCAGTTTGGGGTCTTTGCGTTCATGATCGGTCATACTTTGGATGAGGACCGCCATCTTGTCAAACTGCTTGTCATCGACTTGCGACGCCGCTTGTTTGATCTTGCCCATGCCCGGCATGAATCCTAAGATCTTTGAGACCGAACCCATCCGTTTGATCATCTTGAACTGCTTCAGGAGATCATTGTAGTTGAACGTGTCCGACATGAGTTTTTCCATCATGTTCTTGGCTTCGTCCTCATCTATGGATTCGGTGGCTTTCTCGACAAGGGTCAAAACATCTCCCATCCCAAGAATGCGTGATGCCATCCGGTCGGGATGGAACACTTCAAAGGCGTCCATCTTCTCACCGGTGGACTGAAACTTGATGGGAATGCCTGAGACTTCACGGATGGAGAGCGCTGCCCCACCTCTGGTGTCACCGTCTAATTTGGTCAGGATCGCACCGGTTGCGGTGAGCTGTTCATGGAAACTTTTGGCGATAGTCGCGGCATCTTGGCCGGTCATCGCATCGACGGTCAGAAGGATCTCATTCGGATGGGCGATCGCTTTGATATCAACAAGTTCGGCCATCATCTTCTCATCGATGTGCAGACGTCCTGCCGTATCGATGATGACAACATCATAGCCTTCTTTTTTGGCGTGTGCCAACCCATCCTTGACGATGGTCCTGGCATCAATCAATCCTTTTTCGAAGACATCGATGCCAATTTGTTTTCCGATGGTGACCAATTGGTCAATCGCCGCTGGACGGTAGACGTCAGCAGCGATGAACAACACTTTCTTTTGCTCGGTCTTACGGATATGGACGCCGAGTTTTCCAATCGCGGTGGTTTTTCCTGAGCCCTGAAGACCAATGGTCATCAGGACCGTGAGACCGGTGGGATTGAACGCCAAGCCCTCGGTCTTCTCACCCATCGTTCTTTTCAGTTCATCATGGACAATCTTGACGACCTGTTGACCAGGGTTCAGTCCTTTTAGGATTTTCTCCCCAACCGCCTGTTCTCTGACATGAGCGATGAATTGTTTGACAACTTTGAAACTGACATCCGCCTCAAGAAGTGAGAGACGAACCTCGCGCATCATCTCATCGATATCATTTTCGGTTAGGAAACCGCGCCCTGTCAAACGGCGCATGGCCATCTGGAGGCGGGTGCTTAGTGCATTATCTGCCATTAATCATCCAACTTTCTGAGATCATCCAAAAGCGTCAGGTCTTTGGTCTCTTTGATGGTATCGATCAGGGTCACTCTTTGTTCATAGAGCTTGAGAAGACCCAATTTGTTCTCATAGTCCAAGAGATGTGACTCACATGTCTTGAGCTGGTCATGGACAGCATTTCTGCTGACATTGTAAAGGGCGGCGATTTCGGCAAGCGAATAATCGTCGTGATAATAATGCTTGAAGTAGGTGACTTGTCGCTCTGAGAGCAAGGGCTCATAAAAGGCAAACAAGCGGTTGAACCCTTCTTTTTTCTCGAGTGCTTCCATGATTACCCCTTGAAAAAGTCGCTGAAAAGCCCATAGATATAGGATTCGATGTCAAACATGACAAGATCTTCGACCTTCTCGCCGAACCCGACATACTTGATTGGAAGTCCGTAAATGTGTCTGATGGCCAAGACGATTCCACCTTTGGCAGTCCCGTCAAGTTTGGTCAGTATGATGCCTGAGACATCTGTCGCTTCCTTGAAAACCTCGGCTTGCCTCATCCCGTTCTGACCGGTGGTGGCATCAATCACCAAAAGTGTTTCCTGGGGTGCCGTTGGAATCAGTTTTTGGATGACCCGGCGCATCTTAGAGAGTTCGTTCATCAGGTTGACTTTGGTCTGAAGCCGCCCTGCGGTATCGACCAGCACAACATCAAACCCTTGGTTTTTGGCGTATGTGAGCCCATCATAAATGACACTTGATGGGTCAGTGCCGGCGTCTTTGAAGAAGACTTCGGTCTTGCTTCTTTGGCCCCAACCTTTGAGCTGTTCAATCGCGCCAGCGCGAAAGGTATCACCGGCGATCATCAGGACTTTCTTGCCTTCATCAGATAACTGTCGGGCCATTTTCCCGATGGTTGTTGTCTTGCCGACACCATTGACACCGACAAAGAGATAAACGTTCAACACCGATTCATCATAGACCAAATCGGTCTCAAGAAGTTCTCCCTTCAGATAAATCTCAAACATCTTGTCAACGATCAGTTCCGAGAGATCACGAGGATCGGTGATGGCTTTGGTGTTCACGTCCGCCTTCAGATCCCGCATGAAGTCAACCACCGTGTCGATGCCGATATCGGCCTGGATGAAGAGATCCTCAAGTGCGTCAAAAAGGTCATCATCAATCGATGATGACGTCTGCAGGATGGTCAGAAGACCATTCATGCTTTCCTTGGTTTTGTGTAGTCCTAGTGTGTATTTGTCATTCTTTGGTTTTTTGCCAAAGAGCTTCTTGAACAGTCCCATGGGTTCACCCCCTGATATCCAATTCATTATATCATAGTCGAAATGAAATCCGAAAGCGATGCAATCAAAAGGCTGTCACAGATTGGTGACAGCCCATCAAGTCTGGCATTCAGGATTCCTTTGGTGTCTCGATGACATCCTTTTTGATGTATCGGCATTTGGGAAATCCGCTACAAGCGGTGAATTCACCGTACTTGCTTTGTCTGATGACCAACGGTTTCCCACACATCGGGCACAACTCATCGGTCATCTTCGGTTCGATCTTTTTCATTCCCTGATTGGCGGTGTCAACCATCGGGATGAAACTCTTATAGAAATCGCGGACTAGTTTGATGCCATCCATGTTGCCTTCGGCGATGGTGTCAAGGTCTTTTTCCATTGAAGACGTGTAGTTCGCATTGATGATGTCATTGAAGAAGAGGTCGAGCTGTTCTGATGTCAACACACCCTGTTTGGTCGGTTTGAACCGTTTTTCATCAACCACAACATAATCCCTGCTCTTGATGGTCTGGATGATCTGGGCATAGGTTGATGGTCTGCCGATCCCAAGCGATTCAAGTGACTTGATCAATGATGCCTCATTGAACCGGGTCGGGGGGGTCGTGACCTTCTCAATCGAGATGACTTCTTTGGCGTCAAAGGTCTGGCCCTTTTCAATAGGCATCAGCAGACGGTCTTTGGTCTTTTGGTCATCAAAAAGTTGCAAATGACCAAGGAAAATATTCCTGATCCCATCAAGCAGGTAGGCATGACCATGGGCATCGAAGGTGACTTTCGTCACTTCGAAGATGGCGGGTGCCATCAGACTTGCAATGGCCCGCTCATAGATCCGTTTGTATAACTTGTATTCATCTTTTGAAAGGTCATCTTTGATGGACTCCGGCGTCAGATCAACCCTAGTAGGTCGGATCGCCTCATGGGCATCCTGGGTGTTTTCTTTCTTGGTGGTCTTGTAAGATCCCAAGTAGGACTTACCAAACGTGTCTTTGATATACGCTTGGGCATCCTTGATGAAAGGCTCAGCCAATCTGGTCGAATCGGTTCTCATGTAAGTGATCAGACCGACGATGTCACCATTGATCTCTTTTCCTTCATACAAGGCCTGAGCGACCATCATTGTCCGGCTCGCACTCATGGAGAGGTTCTGGCTGGCATCCTGTTGGAGGGTAGAGGTGATAAATGGTGGTTTGGCTTGGCGTTTGCTTTCTTTGACAGTCACCTCTTTGACGACAAACGGATTGGTTGACTCCTTGACAATCTGGTCCGCCTTCTCTTTTGAGAGACGCTTGTTCTTTGGGATCTTGTAGTCCGCTTTGAAGTCTTTGAAGCGCGCTTCAATTTCATAATAGGTCTCAGGAATGAAAGCCTCAATCTCTTTTTCGAGATCAACAATCAGTTTGAGGGCAACACTTTGAACCCGTCCGGCAGACTTGCTCTTGATCTTGGACTGAAGCAGTTTTGAGAGTTTGAATCCGATGATCCGATCAAGCATCCGTCTGGCTTCCTGGGAATTGACAAGATTCTGATCGATCGGACGGGGGTGGTCAAGGGCTTCTAGAATCGCGGGTTTGGTGATTTCCCTGAAGACGATTCGGTTGGGCTCATTGACATCAAGGTTTAAAAGCTGGGCAAGATGCCAGCCAATCGCTTCGCCTTCACGGTCGGGGTCGGTCGCAATCAAGACGTCCTTGCCTTTGCTTTTGGCGATCAGTTCCTTGACGAATGTCCGTTTTTGGGAAATCACGACGTAAGATGGTTCAAAGCCGTTGTCGACATCGATCCCGAGTCCGTCCTTGCCTGAGGTGGCAAGATCACGGACGTGACCTTTGGATGACAAAACGAGCACGTCATTTCCGACGTAACTTCCAATTGTTTTTGATTTGGATGGTGATTCGACGATGATCACTTTTTGTTTCAACACACATCACTCCATTTTCATCTTCATTATAGTGGACCAAAACCCTTTGTCAAGTCAAATGAACCATTTGATGTTCCGTATATATTTATCAAATATATACAGTTTTTTTGATACTTTATCATAGTCATCAGGTGCTGGATTTTACCCGAAAAAAAAGCGTTCAATGACGCTTTTCGATGATTGCTTTGACGGGCTTGAAGGTTTTTCTGTGAATCGGTGTGATGCCATACGTCTCAAGAGCACGAAGATGTTCCTTCGTCGGATAGCCTTTGTGATTCCTAAATCCATAGTGAGGAAACACCTTGTCCATTTCCATCATATAGGCGTCTCTGGTTGTCTTGGCAACGATGGATGCGGCGGCGATACTCACCGAGAGCGCATCACCTTTGACAATTGAGGTCGATGGGATGTCAAGTTCAATTGGCATATGGTCGATCAGAAGATACTCTGGTTTGATTTTCAACTGTTGAATCGCACTGATCATCGCCTGTTTGGCGGCTCGGTAGATATTGATCCGGTCAATCTCTTCTGGTGAGACAACGGCGATTCCGATTGAAAGCGCATTTGCTTTGATTTCTTCAAGGGCGCGTTGACGTTGCTTTTCGGTCAATGCTTTGGAATCATCGACATGATGCATGATGACCCCTTTCTTCAAGATGACCGCAGCCGCGACAACGGGTCCCGCAAGTGGCCCCCGTCCGGCCTCATCGATCCCGGCAATCAACGTGACACCTTGTCTGTAGAGATCCTCTTCGTATTTGGTATTATGTCTCACGGTCAAAAGAGATCCCTCCGAACTGGTTGTTTCGAAGATCGGTCACGATGATCCGGTTGACCCGGTCATGATCAATCTCATTGCCTTTTAGCAAAGCTCCCCGGGTTTTACCGATGTGTTCAAAAATCTCGGTCTCACTCAAGGTTCCCTCAAAACCGTAACGGTCTTTGAGCCGCTTTGGATAATGTGTGTTCAAAAACGAAAGCACGTAGGCGGCAACCTCATCAAACGGTAGGATCGCGTCCTTGATCGCGCCGGTCGCGGCGAGTTTCAGTCCAACCGAAGGATCATCAAACTTAGGCCATAGGACACCGGGCGTGTCAAGTAACTCAAAATCATCACCGACCTTGATCCATTGCTGGGCTTTGGTCACACCGGGCGTGTTGGCCGCTTTGGCGGAACGTCGCCCCGCCAAGCGATTGATCAGGGTTGACTTCCCAACATTTGGAATTCCTAGGATCATCGTTCTGACCGGTACTTGCTTCAATCCTTTTCTGGTCTTCTTATCACGTTTCTCTTTTAGAATACGGTGCGAGGACGTCATGATCTTAGACACATTCTTACCATTTTGGGCATCAATCTTAAGCGTCTCGTAGCCCAGTGCCTGGTAATATCTGATCCAATGATCAGTCACGGCATCATCAGCCAAATCAGCCTTGTTGAACAACAATAGGACCGGTTTTAAGCGGATGATTTTAAGGATCTCCGGATTCATGGATGAGGCCGGGAGTCTGGCATCAAGCAAGACCATCACAAGATCCATGAGATTCAGTTTGGCCCGCATTTCCCGAAAGGACTTGAACATGTGTCCGGGAAACCACTGTACTTGTTTTTCGGTCATGAAATGCCTCCAAATGGCCACAACCTGAAGATGGCCCGTCCGATGATATGGTCGATTGAGAACGCACCGAAGTCTCCGGAATCCCCAGAAATCTCGACATGGTCACCAAAAAGTAGGTATTGTCCTTCTTTGAGCGCACCATCCTCATCAAGCGCATAAGCGTTGATCCGATCATAGGCCTCTGGCCTCACATCATAGCGTTTGCCCTCAGGTGTCACAGCCATCTCACCATTGACATAAAGACGGTATCCATCAATCGCCTCATCAAAGACAAAAGAAATGGCATCGCCAGGCATTCCGACAACCCGTTTGATGAAATAGACGGTATCCTGAAGACGTCCTTGGTCATCACGAAAATGGGAATCAACGATGTGTGTATAGGTATCACGGTCAACCTTGAGAACAATCACGTGACCACGCTCGGGCTGATAGCGATACAAATAGACCATGATCCGGTCCTGATCGTGAAGGGTGTCTTCCATCGAGTCACCACTGACTGATGACGAAAAGATCACAAAGGTGAACACTGTCATGATGACGATGGTTGATATCGCCAAAAACCGCAGCCAATCAAGGACTTCAAATTGAAAAGGACGTTTTTCAATCTCCGCCTTGGTCGTCTTGACGAGCTTGAGGGATGTCAAAACCCCCACAATCGCAGCGAGAATGAACCCGGTGAGACTGAACGGCATGATGAGTTTTGAGACACCGAGCATATATAGTGTGATGTATAACACAATAAGTGACAAGGTCACAATCAGGGCGAAGATTGGTTTGATTCGATTCATGAGGACGCTCCTTGATGTCAATCTTTGCCTAGGATCTCCCGCAACTGAATGGCGTTGACGAGAACCTCGCGGGCCTTCGTGCCCTGGCTTTGCGAGACGATGTTTTTGGATTCCAGCATATCCACAAGCCGTTGCGCGCGATTGAACCCGACTTCGAACTCTTTTTGGATGCTGTTGATGGATGCGGAGCCGTTTTCAACGACGAAATATGCAACGGTCTCGAAAAGCTCATCAAGATCATCGTCATCATATTCGATCCGTTCGACGAGTTCCTCGTGACCAAAGATATAATTCGGTCCTTCCATGCTTCTGATATAATCTGTCAAGGTGTAGATCTCCTCATCAGAGATGAACGCCCCTTGAAGACGATGAGGTCTGTCGGTCTGCTTCAAAAGCATGTCGCCCTTGCCAAGAAGCGTTTCCGCACCAGCAGCATCAAGGATGGTGGTCGAATCGATGAACGACGCCACCTTGAAGGCGATCCGAACCGGAATATTGGATTTGATGGTGCCTTTGACAACATCTGTGGTCGGCCTTTGGGTGGCGACCAAGAGATGAATACCCGCTGCCCGGGCTTTCTGGGTGATCCGCTGAATGGCGGATTCGACATCATGAGGCGCGACCATCATGAGATCAGCCAGCTCATCGATGACGATGACAATATGGGGCAGTTTCTTACCCTCGATCAAAGATCGTCTGATCTGGTCATTGTAGGTCCTGATATCCTTGCTTCTGAGACTTGAGGTGAACAATCGGTATCTGACATCCATCTCATTGACCGCCCACTGCAAGGCGGCAGCGGCCACCTTGGCATCAGTGATGACCGGCGTGATGAGATGAGGAAGGGCATTGTAAGGTGTGAGCTCAACCATCTTGGGATCGATCAGGATGAGTCTGAGGTCATCAGGCGTGTTCTTGACCAAGAGACTTGCAAGCATCGCATTGACACACACGGATTTTCCACTGTTGGTCGCACCCGCGATCAGACCATGAGGCATGTTCGCGATATCGACATAGATGTTCTCACCGTCGATATCGACACCGAGGGCGACCTTCAAGGGATGGGCGTTGTCCTGCAAAAATGCCTTGGTGTCAACGACGTTCCCAAAAGCGACAATTTCTGGGGTGACGTTTGGCACTTCGAGACCGACATAGGGTTTGCCTGGAATCGGGGCTTCGATTCTGATCGACTTGGATGCCAGATTCATCATCAGATTGTCTTCGATCCCGATGATCCGCTTGACGTTCACACCTGGTTCAAGAGAAATCTCATACCTGGTGACGGTCGGTCCTTTCTTGCTGCCGGTGACACGGCCCTCGATGTTGAACTGATCAAGCGTCTGGTTGATGACATTGATCTGATCCAAGAGCCAGTCTGGTTGTTCATCTAGATTCCGATCGATCTTGGAAAACATCCGGACATCCGGAAGCACATATCGGTCCTTGGGTTGGTTTGGAACGTGTCTGGTTGGTTCTAGGTTGGAATCTTCCAAAAGCGCTTCATCCGGATCCATCTGCAGGGGGTCATCGGAAAAAGCACCCCTGCCCTTTGGTACCGGAGGGCTGTCCACATCCTGATCAAAACGGGTCGTGGCATCCGGTCTTTCAAAGATCTGGACATCCGGTTCCTGATCCACATCCGAAGCATCAACGTCAGTGACAAACAAAGGCTCTGACGAACCATCCTGAGCATCAATGCCCTCATCGGAATCTGCTTGGACCGGTTTTGAAAAAGCGGACACGTGTCTTGAAATCGGTCTGATAATCCGTCTCTCTTCGACGGGTGGCTCTTCTCTTTCAACCGATGAGACGATGTCCGTCTCGCCAAAGACCTCGCTTCTGGTCTTGTTGCTGACGATGGTTGTGAACTCATAGTACTTGTGGCCATACTTCCTGATGGCTTCTTCCTCGGTGAGCTTTTTCTTGGTCCTAAAGGCATCAAAGCGTCTGGTGGTATCTCCGGTGTCTTTGACGAGAAAAGGCGGAGTCACCACGTCCTTGACGCTGTGACCGAAGATTGGTGATGCAAACGGGGTTCGCTTGTAGACGTCTTTCCCGCGGATGCCTTCAAGTTTTGCAAACTGAAAAATCTTGAATGGTTCACGGGTATCCTTTGTCTCCAAGACAGGCACTTGCTTCTTCATGTTTGATCCCCCTGTTCGGACTTGTCAACAACGATGTCATCATAGAGCTGGTCGACATCGGTATCCATCGTTCGTTCTTCATTGAAGACCTTCTTGCTGTAAATCTTGTATGTCTCCTCACCCGTAATGGCGATGATACTCATCCCGAGTTTGGTCAACACCACATTCATGGCAATATCTTTCGTACCACGTCTGACCCAATAGACAGGATTGACGGCATTCAAGGCTTTGGCGGTCGATTTGGCGATTTCGGCGATGCCATATTTTTTGGCCGCTTTCATGATCTTAGTGTCGTCGATGGTCGCTTTGACGTCACCGAGTTCGACAATTTTGCGAAGTGTGAGTCCTCTGGTCAACTTAAGGATCCTGCTTTGAAATAGCGAGTCTATACGGTCAGTGATGTAATGATTCAATGCCAAAGTCTCATCAATGGTGAGTTCGAGATATGGATATTTTGAGCGCGGATAAAACTTTTTTGAAATGTCTAGTGACAGTTCGCCTAAAATCTTCAAAAGATGCTTGGGATAGCCCAACTCATCTCTCATCTCTTTGTCTTTGAATTGCGTTTGGGCATCTTTGATCAGCCAACGGATTTCTTCCTCATCAATGTCTTCCTCATCCGTTTTCCTAAGTCTCAGTCCCTTGTCCATCTTTCTCACCACGGCATAGAGATACAAGAGAAAGAGCACCATGAAACCAACACTGATGCCTAAGATGAAACTGATGAACATGCCATAGTCAATGGTAATCGGTCCGAGTGTCAGATAAATCATCACATAAAGCCCCCTGTTCTCTTCCCATTATATCATCATTTGTACCAAATGATGTCAGGGCTTCATGTGTCAACATCTGGCCAAGTCTTGCGATTGGTCTTTATTTGATGCGCGCTTTATGAGATAATCGACATGGACATGACTTTCTTGAACCAATTGGCGACATCTGATGATGACAAGCGGTTGATGATGGATAAAAAGACAGCCATCCCAAAGGAAAGGAGCGCGGATCAATCAAGTTTTCAAGAGATCCGAATCAAACACGATGAAACATATGATCACTATCGATCTCGATGGCACTTTGCTCAGTGCCCGCGGGACCATTACCGAGACCACGAAACAGGTCATCGACAAAGTCAGGAATCTTGGCCATGTGGTCGTGATTGCGACCGGAAGACCCTTTAGCGGTGCCTATCCGAAATATACCGCATTAGGACTTGACACTCCGTTGATCACAGATAACGGTGGTTCGATCCAAAATCCTGTCGATCCATCATTTCCCAGGCAGAGAACATTCATCCCCAAAGAACTCATGCATGACTTGTTCGCCTTCAGCAAAGACATGCTCGATTCTGCTTTTTTCAGCCTTGATGATGTTGTCTATGCCTATAAGTATGAACGGCGTCTTGAAGCCTTTTTCGCAGAAACAAACCCGTCTGGGATCGTCATCGAAAAACCATTCGATGAACTCGACGTCGAACCTTCAGGAATCATCTTTCTTGTCCGAATGGGTGACCACAAAACCTTTGAGACCTATATCGATACCAAACTATGTCATACCCTGTCTTATCGACTTTGGGGCACAGATAGAAAACATGCCATTTATGAAGTCTATCTCAAACATATCTCCAAAGCATCTGCCATCAGTTATCTTCTTGATCACTATGGCTTTAAACAGGAACAATGGATTGCTTTCGGTGATGGCACGAATGACGTTGAGATGATCAGGGATGCCCATCTTGGTGTCGCTATGAAAAACGCTTGTGAGGAAGTGATTTCAGTCTCTGATGACATCACGACAAATGATCATGATAATGATGGGGTTGCCCGTTGGTTGATTTCTTATTTCAACTTGTGAAATCCTCATTTTCAATTTCCAAACATGGGGCTGCAACATAATAAGAATCCGATGACTCTCGTGGATGTTATAGTCCCTTTTGTATACGATAAAGGTTAGACTAGTCTAAGGTGTCATGTCGCTCTCATAAGTTCATAATACCAAAAACCGCCTCGAGTTTTCCGGGGCGGTTCCTACTTTAGGCTGTCCTTATGTCGTTACAACCCCTTTTTTCGTATGGTAAAGCTAAGCGTTCTCTCTTGGCTTTATCATACGAAATACTCCATTAACTGACTTTGTGAGTGTGCAGTCTTAGAATCAGCAGTCATTGGTCATTGTTTGGCCTCGTTTCAAATATGACACAGGATGACCTATGAATCATCATATTTTACTTGATTACCGGACTGTCTAGATACTTAGACATATAAAGCCATTCGCTTGTGTTTACCTTGTATAGCGAATGGCTCAGTTACTCCGTTTTGGTGGCCCACCCTTGTCCGTATCTTGGCTCAATGCAGGCCGGACAGGTGATTCAAACAGGTCCGAAATCTTGATTCACTTGTTTTTTTTTAGTCTATTGCCCATTCAAGGATATCATTTTCTGATTTATGCATGGATAAACCACTATCTGTGACTGCATCAGTAGCATCACTGCCTAACATTTATAGATTTAGACTATCTGGATTTAATAAGAATTCAATGATCCCAATCACTAGGACTCCTTCTTCTGTTATCCAAGGCATGATATCATCTTTCACGATAATAATCTTTTTAAAACTATCTTCAATATGTAAAAACGGTCTTGTCTCTTGTATCGTCTTTTCTCTTGTTTCCAAATTGAGGGCAACTTGTACATAGTATCTTTTATTATGTCGGTTACAAACAAAATCTACTTCGAGTTGTTTTCTAGCATCTCCTTCTCTAATTTCAACAATGCCAACATCGACATAATATCCTCTTCTTACCAATTCCAAATAGACAATGTTTTCCATGATGTGATATTCTTCTTGTTGTCTAAAATTAAGCATGGTATTTCTTAATCCAATATCTGTGAAATAGTATTTTGAAGTTGATTCAATATACCGTTTACCCTTAACATCATATCTGTTAACCTTTTCAATTAAGAAGGCATCTTTTAAATACCCTAAATATGCGATGACAGTGTTAATAGATAATTCATTATTCCCATTGCTTTTATATGTATTTGTAAGTTTTCTTGCACTTGTTAATGACCCTATAGAAGATGCAATCACTTGAGTTAACGATGATAAAACGTCGTTCTTTTCAACATGATTCCTTTCTATGATATCTTTGAAATATGTTAATTCAAATAAGTTTTTTAAATACTCATATTTTTCTAGATCACTTTCCAATGAGATAAGAAGTGGCATACCACCAAATCTAATGTATTGCTGATAAGATTCGAGTTTATTCAGGTTCTTTGCTTCATGAAACTCTCTAAAAGACAAAGGATAAATCCTTATTTGATGGCTTCTTCCTCTAAACTCGGTAACTATATCTGATGATAAATATCGCGAATTACTCCCGGTAACATAGACATCCACATTATGCATATTTAAAAAACCATTTAGTAATGATTCAAGATTTGAAACAAGCTGAATCTCATCAAGTAGAATATAGTACATGTTTTCATCGATTATTTTTCTCTAATATATTCATCTAGCAAGTACGGATCATGATACTTATGATTTTTCAGTTGATCTAGATCAATCTTGATGATGTGATCTCCGTTAACACCAGATTCCCTTAAATGATTTGTAAAGAGCGGGTCTAGTAAATATGATTTGCCACTTCTTCTAGTCCCTGAAACAACTTTAATTAGGTTTATATGCTTACTGTCGATTAGCTTTTTTAAATGCTCATCTCTATTGATCATCATATAATGACCCCCTCTGAACACTTTTGCCGTTCTTGGCATTTTCGTTCATTAACCGTGTTATCTCGGGAATTCTAGGGAAATCGGGGAATTATAGGTCTATTGACTTTGTTTGAATTCAAACAAAAATATAGTTATTTTATTGTGCGTGTCATACATCATGTAAACGCTTAGTCGTTTTTTTTCGGAATCTCATCTTACACTGAATGCTGTGAGCCACTCTATTGATTCACTTTTCATAAATAAAATATTGGTGTTTGATTGACACGATTGAATGGCATTCCTAAATCTAATTTAGGCGTTTTCTCATATGTACAATTACAATCTCTTAAAATCAACATGATATACATCAATCAAAATCAAGAATATTTGCACCTGACCTATTCCGATTGGAATCGTTAAACCGTATCAACACTGATTTTGAACACAGATAAGACATTTAAAATATGGGGCGATTGATAAGAGATAGATCTGGAAGGAACAGCTGATTCAGGCATTGAAGAAAGGAAAGGGTCACTGCCCTTATTGGGACAAAAAACGAGATGATGGCTTAGTTAAGGCCTTTATCTCGTTGCTTAATGAATGAGCTACAAAACTTAAGGGGGGGAAACATACGACGAGAAGATGTCACAAACCAATCAAAAGCCATCCACAGATTCTTTTGCAGCCGTATCAATGCCTTGGATGCCAAATAGATCGTTTAAAGTGCAATTGAATATCTCACAAAGTAGGACAATTTGTTTGGTATCTGGGAAACTGCTATAGTTTTCCCATCGCCAATAGCAAGCCTGAGTGATGTCCGTTTTTCCGCGACATCGCGTTGTGTCATATTGAACTTCTGTCTATATTCCTTCAATTTAAACATGAACATCGTCTCATATTCGTGTCTTGTTACAAGCATTATTTATATTTGACGCATATATAAGTCATACTTGTCAAGATGTTTAAAGGAAAACCCGAGTTGAAGGTACCAACCCGGGTCTAGGTATCTAAGTGGCGTTACAAGAGGGACTCGAACCCCCGACCGACGGCTTAGAAGGCCGTTGCTCTATCCAACTGAGCTATTGTAACAAGACCGGCAATGAATATTATATCTTAATCATTGCCGAATGTAAAGGTCATTGGGCATCAAACTGGCTTCTGTATAGACGTGCATAGAATCCATCTTTCTCAAGCAATTCGCTATGCGTTCCCTGTTCGACGATGTTGCCGTCATCCATGACAAAGATGATGTCCGCATCCTTGATGGTCGAGAGCCGGTGCGCGATCACGAAACTCGTCCGGCCTTCCATCAGTTTCTCCATGGCCCGTTGAATCAAAACCTCGGTTCTGGTGTCTACTGATGAGGTCGCCTCATCGAGAATCAGCATCGGCCGATCAGCGAGCATCGCTCGGCTGATGGTCAGAAGCTGTCTTTGACCTTGGCTGACATTCAGACCATTTTCCGAAAGCATGAACTGATATCCATCAGGAAGTGATTCGATGAAATGGTGTGTCTGAGCGGATTTCGCAGCTTTTTGAATCTCGATGATCGAGCGGTCAAGAGAGCCATAGCGGATGTTCTCATAAATGGTGTCCTCGATCAGCCAGGTATCTTGCAACACCATGCCAAAGAGACTTCTGACGTCTGCTCTTCTCATGTCCCTGATATCGATACCATCGATCAGGATCGCCCCTGACTTGATTTCGTAGAATCGCATCAACAGGTTGACAATGGTCGTTTTCCCAGCCCCAGTGGGGCCGACAATGGCGACCTTTTGTCCTGGTCTGATCAACGCGGAGAACCCTTTGATAACCTCGGTATCCTCTGAATATCCGAAATGGACATCCTTGAACTCGACATGTCCTTTGACATGATCAAGAACCTTCAGATCATCACGTTCCGGACTTTCCTCTTCGGCATTCAACAAGCCAAAGATACGCTCTGCCGCCGCTGCTGTTGACTGCAAGACGTTGGCGACACTGCCAAGTGACTGAATCGGCTGATTGATCTGTCTCGTATACTGGATGAATGTCTGGATGACACCGACCCTGATCGATATCAGCGGGTTTCCCGATAAGACAAGCAACGCGCCGATCGCCGCGACAAGGATGTAGGCGATATTGCCAATAAAGAACTGGACTGGAAACATGATACCTGAGATAAACTGGCTTCTGACTGAACTGTGATGAAGATCTTTGTTGATCTGATCAAACTGGGCAAACGATTTTTCCTGATGGTTGAAGATCTTGACAACCGTCTGTCCACTATAGGTTTCCTCGATGTGTCCGGTAAGTTGACCGTATGATTTGGCCTGCTTGCGGAAATAGCCTTGTGAGAGCTTCACGAAATATCTCGCGACAAAGAGGCTGACGATGGTTGTGACCACGACAACACCGGCCAGAATCGGACTCAACAGGAACATCATCACAAAAATACCGGTCAAAAGGGCGAACGCTCTAAATATTTCCGATAAGCTTTGCGTGAGCGTCTGGTTGATGGTCTCGACATCGTTGGTGACCCGCCCGAGCAGATCCCCAAACGACTGATTGTCAAAATACTTGAGTGGCAAACGGTTGAGTTTGGCTGACAAATCCCGACGCATCTGATAGGTCAGGCTCTGGGTCATCCCAATCAACATAAACGTCTGCAAATAGTGAAGGATTCCGGCAACCACGTAGATACCAGCAATCAGGACAACAAGTCCGATCAATGACAGACTGATGCCAAAGACGATGTTGATTGAGCCAATGACCAAATTGCCAGGATCGCGTTCAAAGGCATCGGCAACTTCCGATGTGATCAACCCCAAAAGCCATGGCCCTAGGACACTCACAAGCGATGCCATCATCGCGAAGATGGCTGCCGCCATCAGTTTGAATCGAAACGGCTTCAGATAGACCGCCAATTTTTTCATCGTGCCCTTGAAATCCTGAGCCTTTTCAATATATCTGCTGCCCCGTGGTCCTGCCATGGGTTGTTGCCGCTTAGAGGATGTCTCTTTGTTTTGGTTCATGATCAGAGTTCCTCCTTATCAAGTTGTGAATAAGCGATTTCACGGTAGACCTCACAGGTCTCCATCAATTGCTGATGGCGACCCTTGCCGACGATCCTACCGTTGTCCAAGACAATGATCTGATCAGCGTGTCTGATGGTGCTGATTCTTTGTGCGACGATCAGTTTGGTGGCTTTGACATTCTGATCCAACATGGTCCTGAGCTTCCGGTCGGTCGCGTAATCAAGGGCGGAGAAGGAATCGTCAAAGATATAGACCAAAGGGTTCTTAGCGATGGCTCTGGCCATCGACAGCCGTTGCCTTTGTCCACCTGAGACATTGGTTCCACCTTGGCTGATGTCATGGTCAGCCTTGTTGTCATACGCGTCAACAAACTCCTTCGATTGGGAAATCGTCAGCGCTTTTTCAAGACTGTCCTCACTCTCTTCCATGCCAAAGAGCACATTGTCTTTGATGGTCCCTGAAAAGAGAACACCTTTTTGGGGGACATATCCAAGCAAATTGAAGAGATCTGAGAGTTTCATATCTTTGATATCAACCCCGTCAATCGTGATGGCTCCGGATGTCCGTTCATAGAATCTTGGAATCAGGTTGATGAGCGTCGACTTCCCGGAACCCGTCGATCCGATCAACGCTGTCGTCATCCCTGGTCTGGCCACAAATGAGATGTCACAAAGCACCGGTTCGGGGGCGTTCGGGTATTGGAAACTGACCTTGTCAAAAACCACCTCACCCTTCATGCCTTCAGGAAGCGCTTCTGGCGTATCCGGATCGGTAATGGTCATCTCCATCGAGAGGACCTCACTGACACGGCGGGCTGAAATCGCTGCTCTTGGAATCAATATGAAGAGCATCGACATGAACATGAATGACATGATGGCGCGCATCGCATATTGTATGAGGGCCATCAGTTGTCCGGGTTCAAAACCATCGACACCAACAAAATACCTGGCCCCAAGATAAACGATGGCTAGGCTCGTCCCACCCATGATCAAACTCATCACCGGCCACATGATCCCGGTGATACGGTTGACAAAGACGTTCAGCTTCATCGCTTCGAAACTGGCCTGGTCAATGCGTTTGGCTTGTTGTTTCTCGGTGTTGAACGCCCTGACTACCCGCAGTCCGGAAAGATTCTCACGGGTGACCAGATTCAAGCGGTCAACAAGTTTCTGAATAAGGCTGAACTTAGGCATCACTATCGTGAAAATGATGACCAGCATGAAGACAAGTGCGGTCACCGACGCGATCAGCACCATCGACAATGTCGGTTGCTGTGAAACGGAAAAAGCGATCGCTCCGACCGCCAAAACCGGTTGCAAGATGATCATCCGCATCAACATATTCACATAGGTCTGAAGTTGTTGGATATCGTTGGTTGATCTGGTGATCAGTGAAGATGTGGTGAAATGATCCATTTCGGCAAGCGAAAACCGACTGATCTTCTGATAGACAGCCTCTCTTAGATCTCTGGCGAAACTGGCTGAAATCCTTGACTCAAAGTATCCACCAAGAATCGTGACCCCAATGCTTAGAACCGTAATCCCAAACATCAGAAATGCCAAATCATAGATTCTGGACGCATCTGGAGACAGCCCAGTCCCACTGATTCCAATGCCTTCGCTCACGAGACGACCAAGAATCGTCGGCAACAACAAATCCAGTAACGCTCTCAAACCGACAAGGCCAAAGACAAAAGCAATGCCCCATGCATAAGGTTTGAGATATCTCACAATCTGTTTCATACAAGCCTTCTTCCTAATGAAAAGGAAAGATTACAACTGAATCTTTCCCATCTGGTTGATTTTCTCTAAAATGTCCATGAAAGCCTCAGTATCCTCAGGTCCCAAATGAAGAACGAGTTGCTCAAGTGGTTTGTAATACGCATCCCTGATGGTTTCAACGTAAGCTTTGCCCTCATCGGTGAGTCTGATGAACGTGACCCGTAAATCTTTCGTGGATGTCTCCTTGACGATGTAACCCTGGGTCACAAGATCATTGACTTTGTGCGTCACCGCTGGCAGCGTGACTTTGAGGACCTTGGCGACATCGGAGAGCTTCATCCGCTGATTCGTATCACAAAAGTCGACACAGAACAAAACCATGATGTCGGCATCACTCAGTGCCGTGGAGATACGCTTGTAGACGCCACTACGACGAAAATTTTGCAGTGCACGGTCAAGTTTTTGGAGCATTTGATATTCTTTCATAAAGGCCTCCTTGTCCATCGATCGTTTCTTTCCTTCATTTTACTCAATTGTTTCTAAAAAGTAAAGAAATAGACAAAACCTTAGCTCATTTGGGCAATTGCACCCTCATACAACTCGAGAACCGGTGACAACCGTCTCTTCGTCTCCTCATCGGCGGTTGTCATGATGTTTTGAAGCACTTTGGATCTGAACTGATAATATGGGATTGATGACGCTTTGGTCTTAAGCATTGGACCAAGGATGATCTCTTCCTCATCCAATGGGCAGATGCCTCTTCTGACAAGAAGGATGACATAGTATCTTCCGTCATGGATGACAAACTCATCGATGATCTGAAACCCGTTTTGGCTCAGAAAACGTCTGAGCACATCGGTCTTCTCATTGGCCTGCAAAAGATACGTGACGGCATCATCTAAAGGTGCGCCTTGCATGATCTCTGAAATCAGATGCGCCCCCATGCCAGCGATGACGGCACAGTCAAAGGCATCCTCGATGGCTTTGAAGCCATCGCTTAAGACAAAGGTCACTGGCAATCCCTTGAGATGCCTTCTTGCTTGCATGAGGGGTTGTTTGCGGATGTCTGAGGCGATACCGCGGGTAACCCCGTAAGTGAGGATGGCTTCCTTGAGAACGAGCCCGTGGTCGCTTCCAACATCGAGTACTGTCTCAAAGCCTTTGAGAAGGCTTGCGAGGAAACGGATCCGATCACTTCTTGCCATAGTAGAATTCGCGTAGTTTGTTCTGTCTTGAAGGACTTCTGAGCTTACGAAGCGCTTTGGCTTCGATCTGGCGGATCCGTTCTCTGGTCACGCCAAACTCACGGCCGACTTCCTCAAGGGTATGATTCTTGCCATCGAAAAGTCCATATCTGAGCCTAAGGACTTTCTCTTCCCGGTCGGTCAATGTCTCAAGGACTTCGTCAAGGGTTTGCTTGACCATTTCCTGCAGCATGAACTCATGTGGGGTCAAGGCATTGGGATCGCTGATGAAATCGCCTAAAGAGGAATCTTCTTCCTCACCTACATGGGCTTCAAGGGAGATCGGTTCTTTGGCGATCCGTTGGATGTTCTGGACTTTCTCAACGGTAATACCCATCTTGTTGGCGATTTCCTCAAGGGTTGGTTCGCGTCCGAGATCCTGGATCAGTTGACGCTGGATCCGAATCATCTTGTTGATGGTTTCAACCATATGGACAGGGATCCGGATCGTACGTGCCTGATCGGCGACCGCTCTGGTGATGGCCTGTCTGATCCACCATGTGGCATAGGTGGAGAATTTGAAGCCTTTCTCATAATCAAATTTGTCAACCGCCCGCATCAGTCCCATGTTGCCTTCCTGGATCAGGTCAAGGAAGAGCAACCCGCGTCCGACGTACCTCTTGGCAATGGAGACAACGAGACGATAATTGGCCTCAACAAGTTTGTTTTTGGCGATCTTGGCGCGGTCAAGGGCATCCTGAAGCGCTTCGATGTCCTCATCTGGAAGCATGAGGTTTCCTTGGGCGATCTCCTCTAGCTGTTCTTTGGCGTATCGACCATTCGAGACCGTTTCGGCGTAATCCTTTTCCTCGTCTTGGTTCAACAAGGGAATCTGACCGATTTCTTTCAAATACATCCTCACGGGGTCATCAATCTTGATGTTTGACGCCATGGTGTCGATGTTGACTAGTTCCTCTTCTTCGACCTCAAGTCCAGAGAGTGACAAATCATCTGGTTCAAAATCATCGAGATCAAGATCGGTCTCTTCCTCATCGTCGTCATCAGATTCCAATCTCTGTTCACTTTCGCCGATGACAACGTCCTCATCGTCAAATCCCCCCTCCGTAAGATCCTCTTCGGTCAGGATATCGACATCCTCATTCAACAGGGCGCGTTCAATCTCGAAATAAAGGTCGCTGTCCGGTTTCGCAAACTTGACAACGTCATTTTGATTCAAGATTTTGTCTTTTCCCGCTTTTTTGACAAGTTGGGCAATTGTTTTTTCCAAATCCATGTTATAGCCTCCTCAGTGTTTGGCTGATGTTCGTGTTTTGAGTTCCTTGCGCAGCCGGTCGCGTTCCTCAATCAATGTGTGGTCAACCGGTTGGTCAACCGTCTCTTTGATGATGTTCTGGATGTCATTCAACCGTCGTTTCTTCTTGACATCCCGGACCAGTCCGATATAGGTGTCAATCTCATCTTGATCATAGACCACCGGTTTGACCCAAAACGGATCTTTGAACAAAACCTCGGTCAGAAATGTCCGTTCATTCTCTGGCAGTGTGTCTACAAAAGCGTAAACATCAAGGGTCTCATGACCTGCATAATAGGTCTCAATCCGCAATCTGAGCAAAGCTGTGACGTGATTGACAAAATCCGTTGTCTTGAGCTGCTCTTGGACGTAAAGGGATGTCTCGCGTGATGTGAGCATCGCGAACAACAAGTACCGTTCCGCTTTCTCATATCGATCGGGCATGGCCGGTTTCTCTAGGACAACCGGATCAGTACGCTTAGGTGGCGTCTTCGAAGGAATCGTGATCCTTGATTCATCGATCTCAAGGTCCTTGGCCAGTTTCTTCCGAAACATTTCCGCGATTGTGACATCCGCGTTTCTAAGCATGTTCAGCACACGGTCTTTGAACGCTTTCAAGTCATTCGCATTCTGAAGATCAAGACCGTGTCGGTAATAATGATAGCGAAACGCATAGGGATCGGTCACGTGTTCCGAGAATAGTCTGTCATACGCCTCTGGGCCGTATGCCCTGATGAACTCATCAGGGTCCATCTGGTCCGGGATGACCATCACCTCGGTCTTCAGTCCCCCCTTGATCAATGGCTCAATGACGCCATCTGCGGCTTTCAAACCGGCATTGTCACCATCAAAAGAGATGATCAGAGACTTGGTGACCCCACGGATCAGACTGATGTGTTGGGTGGTCAGAGCGGTTCCCATTGTCGCGACGCCGTTTTTGATACCTGCCCCATAGGCGGCAATCACATCGAAGAATCCTTCGAATAAGATGATTTGCCGTTCCCGTCGGATATCAGGCAAGGCTTCGAAAAAGTGATAGAGCAGACGACCTTTTTTGAAAATGGATGTCTCGGGACTGTTGACATATTTGATCTGATCGGTCTTTGACAACGTCCGTCCGGAGAAACCGACGACATGACCTTTGGGATCGGTAATCGGGAAAATCACCCGTTCCGAAAACATGTCATAGTAATCCCCTTTGTCGTTTTGCTTGACGACGCCCAGCGCGATCATATCAGATGTGTCATGGCCCTTGTCACGCAAGAGCGTATAGAGCGTATCGCCATAGGAAGGCGCATATCCCAGCTGAAAATGATCAATGAGCTGATCGGTCATGCCCCGACCCATCAGGTAGGTCAAGGCCTGATGGCCAGCCGTGCTGTTTTTCAGGTTGAACTGGTAAAACCGGGCGACCTCCTCCATCAACTGATAGCGCTTCTCGTTGGGATCGGTCGCTTTCTTTGTCGTCTCAATGGTGAGTCCAATCCGCTCTGCGAGTTCGGATGCGGCCTGGTCAAAAGAGATGTTCTTGATCTTACGGTAAAAATTGATGGGTCGTCCACCTTCACCACATGACATGCACTTGGCGATGTTCTTCTCAGGTGAGACCGAGAAACTCGGATGGGTGTCATTGTGAAAGGGACATAAACCCGAATAGTTCTTACCGACTTTGTGCAGTTCAACATACTCACTGACAAGAGAGACAATGTCGACTTTGTCATTGATCTCGTCAAGGATTTTGTTGTCAATCATGACGTCCCTCCTCGTTTGAAGGTCTTCAGTAGTCCGTCTCCTTCTGGATGTAAGGAATCAGATCATCAATCTTCACCCGAACCTGCGCCATGGTGTCACGGTTTCTGACCGTGACCGCTTGGTCATGTTCCGTCTCGTGATCGACCGTCACACACAAATACGTCCCGATTGCGTCCTGTCGACGGTAACGTTTACCGATATTCTGAGTTTCATCGTAGATGGCATCAACGTGTTTTGAAATCATCTGGTGGATTTCTTGGGCTTGTTCGGCGTGGGCTTTTTTCATCAGCGGCAAGACCGCGACTTTATATGGGGAAAGCGCAGGATGAAGCCTTAGAACCTGTCTGGTGTCACCACTTTCTAGCGTCTCCTCATCCAATGCGGACAACAAGAAAGCGAGAAAGAGACGTTCGACCCCGACCGATGGCTCGATGACATAAGGCAAATACTTCTCGTTGGTCTCGGGATCAAGATAAGAAAGATCGTTCTTTGAATGCGTCTGATGGGCATTCAGATCAAAATCCGTTCTTGAGGCAATACCCCAAAGTTCATCAAAGCCCCATGGGAACTTGAATTTGATATCGGTTGTCGCATTCGAGTAATGCGACAACGCTTCTGGCTTATGGTCATCAAAGGCGAGCAAATCACGATTGATTCCAAGATTTGTCAGCCAGTCCATACACGCATTCTTCCACGTTGAAAACCACTCGAGTTCGGTCCCTGGTTTGCAAAAGAATTCGAGTTCCATCTGTTCGAACTCACGGGTCCTGAAGATAAAGTTGCCGGGGGTGATCTCATTTCTGAAGGACTTGCCAACCTGACAAACGCCAAAAGGAATCTTTCGTCTTGTTGTTCGTTGGATGTTCTTGAAATGGATGAAAATGCCTTGGGCTGTTTCCGGCCTGAGATAGATTTGGTTTGCCTGTTCAAGCACAACCCCTTGATAGGTTTGAAACATCATGTTGAATGCTCTGATCGGAAGCCACTCCAAGGCCCCGCAGGAAGGGCACTTGACTTGATGCGTCAACAAATACTCAGCCATCGTTTCATTGGACCATCCATCAGGATTGACATCGTGGTCGTGGTCAGCAATCAATTGGTCCGCCCGAAAGCGCTGATGACATGACTTGCATTCGGTCAGAGGATCACTGAACCCACCGACATGGCCGCTGGCCTTCCAGACGTCACTGTTCATGAGAATGGAACTGTCTAACAAGACATTATAGGGGGTTTCCCGCTGAAACTTCTGGATCCAAGCCTCTTTGATGTTTTTCTTCAATAGACTGCCCAAAGGACCATAGTCCCAAGTGTTGGCGAGTCCGCCATAGAGTTCGCTGCCCTGAAAGACGAATCCTGTTGATTTCGCGTATTGGACAAGTTGATCAAGTGTCACCATGTGCATTCATTCCCTTCGTGTCATTCAAGTGTTTTGATTGTGATATTGAGGTGCATCTGGACATAACGGAGCAGGAATCCGATCATTTTTTTGAAGATGGTCAGATCAAGTGCTTCAAGCGCATCATATGGCAGTCTCATCAATTTGAGCAAGACGATGGCTTCTTTGACATCCAGGTCAATCTGATCGGACATCCCGGCATAGACGATACGCCCCTGTCCGGCACTGACCCCTTTGACGGGTCTGCCATCGGCCTCAAGCGATAACCCAACTCCAAGCGGGGTGAGCATCTTGAAAGCAAATGATAAGGCTGCCTCCTTGACCAGTGGGGCGTCAAGTGCCATCACCGCGTGCTTGTAAACCGCTTTGGCATCAAGATCGGGTGTCACCATCCGGTCGATGATCTCAAGGATGGCCGCGGCATGACGCATGGTCTGAAAGTCATCTTTGATGCGTTGGTAGCCATCAATGAGCTTCCCTTCAGCCAACGTCGAGATTGACTTATCCGTGTCTTTGAAAGACACTTTGGTCATGTACTGGGCAAGGACCCGATAAGGATGGTCCATTTTCTGAGCCCCTTGGGCAATCAGCGTGACCTTGCCTTGTGGTGTGTAAAGAAAGCACATCCTGGCGTGTTCACGATATGGTTGGACCTTATAGATCAACCCTTCCATCTCAGTCACCGTAACCGAACGCATTCAAATCAGTCGGTCGGTTTCGCCAATCCTTTTTGATCTTGATCCAAAGGGTGAGATGGATCTTGACATTCAAGAGCTTGTTGATGTCACGTCTGGCTTCGGTGCCAATCCGTTTCATCTTTTCGCCACCCTTACCAATCAGGATCTGTTTTTGAGTCGGTCTTTCAACAATGATAAGGGCAGAGACATCAAGGGTGTTCGCTTCTTTGTTCTCTTCCATCATCTCAATCTGGACCGCCACCGCATGGGGGACTTCTTGCTCGGTATGATAAAGGATCTTCTCTCTGATCAGTTCCGCCATGCGTTGCTTTTCGGTCTGATCACTTGTCATGTCTTCAGGGAAAAAGAACGGACTGTCACTCATATGGGGAAGGACCGCTTCCTTGATGCGTTCGACATGGGTCCCATCTTTGGCGGATACCGGAATCACCGCATCAAAGGGGTAAGCCCCGATGTAAGACAGGATGATCTGGTCAATCTCTGTTTTGTTTTCAAGCAAATCGATCTTGTTGATGACAAGGATGACCGGAATCTGTGATTGTTCGAAATAGCGGATGATGTGCCGTTCAGCGGCACCCATCAACCGATCCGTGACAAAGAGCGCGATGTCAACATCTTGCAACGCACTCACCGCCGTCTTGTCAATGCGCTTGTTCAACAGGTCTTTGCCTTTGTGCATCCCTGGTGTGTCAACAAACACAAACTGCCGATCCGCTTCCGTCAAAATCCCGGTAATCCGGTTTCTTGTCGTTTGGGGTTTCGGACTCGTGATGGCGACTTTGGTGTTCACGAGGCCATTGATCAATGTCGACTTACCGACATTCGGCCGTCCGACAATCGCAATGAACGCGGTCTTACCGTTCGTCATCATGAACCTCGTCCATCACAAACGCATACGGCAAAAGCGCATCTTTCGTCATTTCCAGCGTCTTTCCATCCGTGTTGGCGAGGATGATCTTGGCCTCTTTGGGAAGCAGTTCATGCATGACTTGCCGGCATGCCCCACACGGGGACACCGGCTTGGTGTCGTTTGCGACAACCGTCATCGAGACGATATCTTTAGGGTCATAGCCTTGGCTGACAAGCGAAAACAACGCGCTTCGTTCAGCACAATTGGAGAGCCCATAAGAGGAGTTCTCGACGTTCGCGCCATGAACGACTGTGCCATCTTTCAAAAGAATGGCAGCGCCAACCTTGAACTTTGAGTAGGGTGTATACGCCCTGAGACGGGCTTTCTTTGCTTCTTCTAGTGATTTCATTTGACAGTCCTTTCAAGTCCTGCGTTTTTGAGTATCCGTTCCTGGGCTTCAACCATCTTTGCCTCTTCTTCTTCGGTGTGATGGTCATACCCTTTCAGATGCAAGTATCCATGCACACTCAAGAATCCGATTTCCCTTGCGAAGGAATGGCCGAGTGTCTTGGCTTGTCGTTTGGCGGTCTCAACTGAAATGAAGACATCTCCAAGCGATGGTGCGTCTGGGGTGTCGTCTGGAAATGACAGCACATCGGTTGGACGGTCAATCTGCCGGTATGTCTTGTTCAGATGTCTGATGGTCTCATCGTCAACCAAGATGAGATCCATGGATTGATCGTCTTCGATTGTCTTAAACAGGTGTTTGACAACTCTTGAAGCCCAAAGATTAAGTTGTCTTGTCTGACGATGGATATCAACGTTCATCCGCTTCATACCTTTCAAGAATGCGTTGGACCAGAGGATGTCTGATGACATCAAGCTTGTCGAATCTGATGATGGCGATATCATCCATATCGGCAAGCAAGGTCACGACCGGGTTCAATCCGGCGGCTTCCCCGCGGGGTAGATCCGTTTGGCTGGGATCACCGGTGATGACCATTTTGGATTGGAAACCAAGCCTGGTCAAAAACATCTTCATCTGGGCTTTTGTCGTATTTTGGGCTTCATCAAGGATGACAAACGCGTTTTCTAGCGTCCGCCCCCGCATGTAGGCAAGCGGTGCGATCTCGATGATCCCTTTCTCAAGCAACTGATTGGTCTGTGACACCCCAAGCATCTCATAAAGCGCGTCATAAAGGGGCACAAGATAGGGATCAATCTTCTCTTTCAGATCCCCAGGCAGAAATCCAAGACTCTCTCCCGCCTCAACCACTGGCCTTGTTAGAATCAGTTTCTTGGTCTTGCCATTTTTCAGGGCAGAGACCGCCATGGCCACCGCGAGATACGTTTTGCCGGTACCGGCCGGTCCGACCGCGAAGATCAGATCATGTCTGTTGACCGCCTCGATATAATCCCTTTGATTGAAGGTCTTGGGGTAGATTGCCCGTCCCTGATCATTGATTAGGACTTTCTTACGGTTGCGGTAAAGATCAAAGACCCCATCGAGCTGATCTCTCTCAGCGAGCTTGATGACATACATGACATCGCGCTCAGAGAGCTGAACCTGATGTTCAGCCAGATCTGCCAATATGTCAAAAACAGCGTCCAGAAGGGCGCGTAGTTCAAGTGGGGCATCGGTGTGTATCTCGGATCCTAAAACCGACACGTGCACACCAAGATACTGTTTGAACACGAGCAGATTACGATCCTGGACGCCGACCAGTCGGGCGATGGCTTCAGCATGATTGAGATGGCGGTTCAATTTCATTACATCCGCTCCTTACAACACTTTATTATACCAAATTTTAAGCAAAATTCATAAACCTGGATCATGTAAATGAAAGAGAATGACAGATTGACTGGCCTTTCATGCATAAAAAAGCACCCAAAGGTGCATTTTCACGATGAATGATTATTTCTTCTTTGCCCGATTGGCCCGTTGACGCATTTTCTTGTCGACGCTCGGTTTGACGTAAAATTGTTTTTTGCGTGCTTCTGCGAGGGTACCTGACTTGGAGACATCACGTTTGAATCGACGCAAAGCGTCTTCAATTGATTCATCTTTTCTTACGACTGTTTTTGACATGTCAACCCTCCTTCCACGCTTTGGTTTATAAGCCTTGTCTATTATATATGATTCTTTCGAATTTGTCAAAACCGTGATCGGAATTTGACCTAAAATATCAACATAAGTGACACATGAAAAAAGTGTTCCTACTGAAACACTCTTTCGTGAACCCGTCTGGCATCAGCGCGGCAGGTTGTTCGAAAGCAAGACTGACGCGACGAGTAGAACTGCGAAAATCAAGGTTGCGCGAACGAGAACCAATTCGAATCCGCGGGTTTTCTTGTTTTTGAACAATTCTGATTTTTCACCAGAGAAGGCATCCTTGATGTCGTCTTGCGAGCTTTGCAGCAAAACGGCCGTAATCAGGAGCACTCCGGAGATGATGGCGATAAAGTCAACCCAGATCATAATGTATTCCTCCTAGAAATCCAATTCATTTTAACAAATGACAGCGTCTTTGTCAATCACATCAACTGTTAAAGCACCTTTTATGCCAAAAAGGGTGGTCATGATCGAACTCATGATATACTTGATGCGGGTGATCCTATGGAAATCAAGACATTCATCACGACAAACCTCAGAAGCAATTGTTATATATTGGTCAATCGCCAGCATGCCGTTGTCATCGATCCCGGCGCGCCTGATGATGTCCTGTTGGATTTTATCCAAGCATCCGGCGTGGTCGTTGATGCCATTTTGCTGACGCATGGTCACTTTGATCATATCGGTGGTGTCATGGCCTTAAAAGCACAAACCGGTGCGCCTGTCTACGTCTCAAAGGCGGATGAAGACTGGTTGCTAGACACAACGTTGAGTCGTCTGGACAGAGCGGTCGAATTTGATCGAACCGTCACTGATGGCGATAACATCACATGTCCAACCATGTCTTTCAAGGTGATTGGGACCCCAGGGCATTCCGAAGGCGGTCTATGTTATCTGATAGAAGACATCCTGTTCTCAGGTGACACCTTATTCTACCAAAGCATCGGCAGGACCGATATTCCAAAAGCCAGCAGCAAAGACCTTTATCACAGTGTCAAGAAACTCTATCGTCTCCTTGGAGAGTCAACTGTTGTCTATCCGGGACATGGCCGAAAGACCACCATCGGCCATGAGAAACAACACAATCCATTTGTCAGAGGCTAGCGCTCAATGAGCGCTTTTTTTTTGGCTTTTTTGATTCATAAGCCCCTTGCTCAATGCCTCTTGAAAAGAACAAGTGTCTCAAGGGATGACGTTTTGGGAAACATCGCAATCGGATAAACACGATCAATTTGATAGGCAGAAGCAAGCATCCTTGCATCCCTGGCCAATGTCTTGACATCGCAGGAAAGATAAGCGATTTGGGGTATGTCCGAGACTAAAAGGGCTTCAGTGAATGCCGGCATGAGACCGTTTCTTGGGGGGTCAACGACCAAGGCATCCGCGTTTGGCAACCTCATCTCCTCAAGTCTTCCACGCATGACATCAACGCCTTTGAGATGATGCCTTTTGACACTGTCCCTGGCGACCTCGACATTGCTTTTTGAGGCATCGATCATGGTCACGCGATTCACATGCCCATAGAGTGCGAAGCCAATTGCACCAACCCCGGCATAGGCATCGATGACATGGTTGACTTCCTTGAAAGCCTCCTTGATGATGTCATAGGCCAAACGGGCCACGGGCGGGTTGATCTGGAAAAAAGCGGTGTCATTGATGATGACATCAACATGATTGATGGATATCAAAAGCGCATTTTCACCGTAGAGAACAACCGAGTCACCTTTGAGAATGACCCGGCGATCGTCGTGGACGTTCGCCATGACGCCTTTGATTTCTTTGATCGATGATAAGACCAGAGTGATCTTTTGAACCGCGGAAACGGATGGATTGGATGTGACCAACGTGACGATGGCCTGATCATGACCATTGGTCCTGATGACCACGTGCCGGAGGTCTTTGGGTCTGATTGTGACGGCCGCCTTATGGATGATTCCGACGATCCGGTTCGTCAGCTCATCGGATAGAATGAACTGCTCCACCGCTTTCAATCCGTCGTTTCTAGGAGCGAAAAGACCAAGGGAGAGGGTAGGCTGGTCCATGACATGAAAAACGGACTTTTGGCGGTAAAAACAATCGATGCCGTCGGTGATGGTCTCTTGGGCATGGATCTTCATCCCCCCAATTTTCATAAACGTCTGTTCGGTGATCTTTTGTTGCCACAAGAGCCGTTTTTGATGGCTGATATGGGCCATGTCCGCACTTTGGAACTCAATGCCATCACTGATCCGGTCAGGACTTTTGTCTTTGATTCTCAAAATATGTGCGCTTTGATATCGATTGCCTGATGACACCATCTCGACCAAGGCCGTCTCACCATCGATCAGACCCGGTACGAAGATCACTTTCCCATCCAAACGGGCAACGCCTTGGGCTTTGTAATCAAGATCACTCGCCGTGATCAGATGGGTTTTACCAGCAGTTGACATCGTCATCCTCCAAATAGTGCTTGGCCAGACCGCCCTCTGACGTTTCCTTGTAGGATGAATGCATGTCCAGTCCGGTCTGATACATTGTCTTGATGACCGTATCAAAAGAAATCCTACGGGAATCTGTCAGAAAGAATGACAAACCACACGCATCAATCGCTCTGAGCGCTGCCACCGCATTGCGTTCGATACAAGGAATCTGGACATATCCATTGACGGGATCACAGGTAAGTCCAAGATGATGTTCCATCGCGACCTCAGCGGCGTATTCGACCTGATCCGGTGACAATCTGAACAATGTGGCATGCGCCGCTGCTGCCATTGAACATGCGCTTCCTATTTCCGCCTGACAGCCGGCAACGGCTCCACTGATGGATGCATTGTGTTTGATCAGATTGCCAATCAGACCCGCGACCGCGAGTCCTTCGATGATTCGGTCATGGTCAATAAACGCATACCGCTTATGCATGTAGTATAATACAGCCGGCAAAACCCCACACGCCCCGCACGTCGGAGCGGTGACAATGATGCCGCCCCCGGCATTCTCTTCGCTCACGGCGAATGCATAACTGCTCACAAGCCGGTTCTCAAGAATTTCCGGTACCTCAATTGGAAGTACTTTCTCATATAGGACTTTGGCTTTCCGTTTCAGTTTGAGTGGTCCCGGAAGCACTCCTTCAGCCTTAAGACCTCGTTCGACAGCCTCTTTCATGGTCTCCCAGATGGTTTCCAGAAAAGAAACGATCTCCGGTCCTTCCATCCTGATGACATAATCGAAAAGCGAGAGTTTGTTGGCTTTGCAGTATTGTTTGATTTCTTTATAGGAGTGATGAAAATAGACATCTTCTTCCCCGCTTGGCTCACCGACAAAGACAATACGTCCGCCACCGACACTTTGGACTTCATACGAGGCAATCTTTGACTCATGTCGAATCACATCGATGACCAATGTGTTGGGATGTTTGTTCAGATCAATCGATGATGAAAAAGACACCTCAAGTGGTTCAGCTGTCTCCTTGATGGCCTCTTCAGTCAGATGTCCTTTACCTGTCAAAGCCAAAGAATTATACAAAAGAATGTCAAGACGTTCGGCGTCAGGATGACGGGATGAAACAACGGATACCGCCTTGGCGGGACCCATCGTATGTGACGAGGATGGCCCATGTCCGACTTGATAAAGAGCCCTTAATGAATGCATGAATGACCTCTTATGGACGGAATTTGTCTTTCAGATAGGTCACGTAATAGCTGGGGTCAAATGGTTTGCCTGTTGCGTGCATGATGATTTCTTTGGGGGTTTTGGACTGACCAAAGCGATGGACATGATCCTTTAGCCAAGCGTTGATGACACTGATCTGGTTGGTTCTGATCAACTGATCGATGTCTAGGTCTTTGGCCATGGCATCATAGATCTGGGCGGCGTAGGCCGAGCCTAGCGCATAGGTCGGAAAATAGCCAATCGATCCAAACGACCAATGGATGTCCTGAAGGACACCTTCTTTGTCATTTGCCGGACGCTTGCCGACATAGCGACCCATCAGAAGACGCCATTTCTTGGGAAGATCACTGACTTTCAGACGGCCATTGATCATCGCTTTCTCGAGCTCATATCTCACCATGACGTGAAGGGCATAAGTCAGTTCATCAGCTTCAATCCTGATCAGTGAGCGCTTGGCTTGATTGATGTATCCGAAAAAATCGTCGAGTGAGATGTTCTTAAGCTGTTTGGGAAAGGTATTGACAAGGGCACCGTAATGGGTGTCCCAAAACGCCCGTGAACGACCGATCATGTTCTCATACAGACGGGATTGTGATTCATGAATGCCCAGACTAGAGCCTCCATGGAGGTTTGTCTCGTCGTATTTGGGATCATTTTGCATCTCATAGATGGCATGTCCCATCTCATGAATGGTCGAAAAAATCGAGGATGTGATGTTTGTCTCATCGTAATGGGTGGTGATTCTGGTGTCAACGCTCGCCACCCCGGATGTGAAGGGGTGAGCACTGGTCTTCAAAACCCCATGGGACTGATCGTATTTGAAGACATCAAGAAGATACATCGAGAACGTATGTTGGAGATCCTTGGGATATCTGGCACTCTTCAGACGTCTTGGATACGTCTTTTTCGGTGCGTCCATGACCTCTTTGACAAAGGGGACAAGTTCTGTCCTCAAGTGATCGAAGAATGCATCATAGTCCTTGACGCCCATGCCTTCCTCATATAGGTCGAGCAGGACATCATAACCTTTCAACGTGTCAGTTTCAAGATATTTGACGAGCTTGCGATTGAATGCGATCACCTGTTCCAAGGTCTTCTCAAAAGCAGCGAAATCATCATTGTCTTTGGCTTGTGCCCAAACATTGGATGCGCCCGATACCAAGACCTGATAGGCAATCAGTTCATCTTTGGGGACGCATTTGATCATCCTGAGGGCTTTGTTGGCGTTCTTGATCTCAACTCTCAGATCAGGATCAAGGGTATCAAGATGTTCATATAAGGTTTCAATGGCGTTCATATAGTCCGCCTGGCTTTCCAGCGCATAGCGCTCCAAAGCCATCACTTCGACCATTTTGGAGTAATAGGCCTGTGAGCCTTTGGGGGCTTCGGTTTCCCGGTCCCACCCCGCCAACCAATCAAAATACTCGTAAGCCTTGAGTCGTTTGCGCATGTCTAGATACGTTTGAATCGCTTGTTCCATGAGTTGTTCCTTCTTTCTGAATTTATCAATCATCATTATACCATAGTGAAGAGGATGGTTCAGAGAAAGGCCAATGTGGCAATCCCAAAGTAAACCATCAACGCAATCAGGTCATTCAAAGTGGTCATGATCGGTCCGGCCGCGCTCGCGGGGTCAATCTCAAAATGATCAAGTGTCATTGGAATCAACACGCCAATCATCGCTGAGACTGTCATTGAGACAAAAACCGCACAGAAAACAACAACGGCAAGACCAAACGGTGCCTGACTGCCCAAAGGGTTGACTGTCATGAAGAGATAGACATAGAGAAACGCCAATACCGCCATGATCAGACTGTTCAGGATGCCGACAATTGTTTCTCTCTTGAGGTGCTTGCTGATCAGTTTGTGTCTGACGATCTCATCATGATGCAATCCAAGAATCGTCACCGCCAAGGCCTGGGTTCCGATGTTTCCGGCCATGCCGAGAATCATCGGTTGAAAGAGAATGAGCGCGGCAACCTCAAGAACAGTCGCTTCAAATACTGACAAAAACAAGGCGATCATCACGTTCATGAACACAGCGACCATCAGCCAAGGCAAACGTTTTCTGGACCGCATCCAGGCTGAGAGTTGATTGTCATGGTCTCTGATTAACGCGATACCCTGATAATCACTTTCCATCTCTTCGATGATTTCATCGAAGATGTCATCGGCGGTAATCATCCCAATCAAACGCAGTTCTTGGTCTGCGACTGGCACCACCGATTGGTCATAGTCGACAACCGTTTTGATGGTCTCTTCGATCGACATGTCAAAGGGAATCACGTGTCTGACCGGCACCTTGATCTCATCTAGGCTCTGACTTGCCCGTGCAGTAATGAGTTGTACCAGGCTAATGGCTCCACAAAGCCTTTCATCAGCATCAACAACAAACACCTTATCAAGATAATCACTGTCTTTTGAACGTCTGATAATCGATTGTGTGGCATCTTTGATTGACATCGTGACTGGGATACTCATAAAATCAGCTGACATGATCGATGCTGCTGTGTCCTCCTGATACCGTAAGAGAAGGCTCATGATTTTGGCTTTGACCGGACTGATTTTGGCTAGAATCTCATGGATGCTCTTTGCCTCAAGAAGATCGAGATATTGCTTGAGCTCATCGGTTGGGAGATCTTCAAAGAGCGCTTTTTGCCTTTTGTCATCTAGACGTTCCAAAAGATCGGTCTGGTTCTCAAACGAGAACTCAATGAAAAGACCGGACAAGGATTTGGTCTCAAGAACCGCAATCATCCGTTCCTTGATGGTCTCACCTTGATCAAGATAGATCAAGGCAAGGTCATAGGGATGTTTGTTTTTGAGTGCTCTTCTGAGGGCGTCATTGCTTCCAGGGATGTGGAATCTCTTTGTCTGTCGGTTCATAGACCAAGACCTCCAAGCATCAGTGTCGCCAAGCCGAAATAGATGATCAACGCAGAGATGTCGATCAAGGTCGTGATGAAAGGTCCGGAGGCGACCGCCGGGTCAACGCCTAGACCACTTAAGGCAAGAGGTACAACTGAGGCGATGATTGGTGCCATCAGGACTGTGAGCCATAGCGAAAGACCGACAATGAGGGCCATGACGAATGGTGTTTCCGTCAATGATGTGTTCAAGATGGCAAAAAGATAGGTCATCAGAAAGGCAATCAAGGCTATGACCATCCCATTGATCATCCCCGTGATAATCTCACGGATGGCATTCTTTGTCTTCCCTTGAAAGTCGGTTGCGATTGATTTCAAGGTGACCGCGAGTGTCTGGGTCGCCACATTCCCAGCCGATCCAAGGATCAATGGCTGAAACAGGATCAGGATTGCCACTGTGCTGATCACCTCTTCGAACATGGAGGTGACCAAGGCAATCGGAACTGACAGCGCCATCAATGTGACAAGCCAAGGCAATCTGTGGATCGCGACCTTGAATGCTTTCCCATCCTCGGTCTCAGGCAGCGCAGCAAGCTTTTCAAAGTCTTCCCTAGAAGCCTCCTGGTAGATGTCAAGGGCGTCATCAAGGGTGATGATCCCTTTCAAAACCATTTGTTCATCACAGACTGGCATGTCATAGATGCCATAGTTTCGCATGTTGTCAACCGTCTTGGTAATCAGATCCGTATCATAGGCAAAGGGCATATCGGCCATGATCGATGAGATCATCGCCGGCGCTTTCGTCCTGATCAGTTTGGTTAGCGTGACTGCCCCAAGAAAACGACCATCCTCACTAATGACAAAGAGGGTATTGACGCTTTCAACCTCCGGGGCTTTCCTGATGACCGTCTTCGTGACCAGTTTGACGTCATCTTCGGGATGAAATGTGAGAATCAACGGTGTCATGGCTGCGCCAGTCTCATCCTCATCATAGGTCGCGAGCGATAACAGATCCGAGGTCTTCTCAAGACCATCAAGAATGGTTTCTTGCTCATCGTCTTCAAACTCACGGATGACCAAGACCGCGTCATCGGGTTCCATCCGTTCAAGGATCGACCGTTGCCTGTCAAGGTCGAACAAGGAAAGAACCGAGGTCGCCTCCTCAGGCTCGAGATAAGCCATCAAATCGGCCAACCGGTCATCTGTGGCCTTTTTGCAAAACGTCTCTTTCAAAGATGGCTCCAAGTCACCAAACGCTTCCATAAGGTCATGGCCATGAAGATCAGAAGAGAGGATGTGATTGTCAGATATGATGATTTGTGGGTCCTTCATGGGTCAACACCTTCTATGCTATGCCGATACGCATCTTCCAAAGAGCATCCGGGCGGTTTTAAGACTCAAAGTCATGGTGCGGTTGTCGCACTTGAGTTCAATCAGATGATTGAACGTATCTTTCGCGTGGATTTCAAAGCGGTCACTGAGCCTGATGGATTTGTCTTCAAGAAACTGAAGCAGACCATCCGCATCACGGATCCGCTCAAGGATAAACACATCCCCTTGGTCGCAATCAGAGAGTGCGATGTCCTCAGGAATCTCGACCATGCCTGAAAAATCAGGAATCGGGTTACCGTGCTGGCAGCGCTTGGGTTTACCAAGAAAGTCGTAGAGGGCTTTCAAGACATGATCGGAGGTCGCATGCTCAAGCATTTCCGCATCCTCATGGACATGGTTGGCAGGGATATGCAATTTTTCCGATAGGAACACTTCCCAGATCCGATGTGACCTGATCATCCTAATGGCTTCCGCTTCTCCGGATGGTGTCAGGGCCACACCTTTATAAGGAACAAAATCCAAAAGCCCTTTCTTCTGAAGCCGGTTCACCATCTCATTGACACTCTGGTCAGTATAACCAAAGTGCTCAGCGAGCACATTGGTTTTGATCATTTCAGCCTTGTTCCGGTTGGACAACTCATAAATCACTTTGACATAATCCTCTTCGGATCGGTTCATTAGACTCACCTTCCTTATCCCAGTGCGACATCGAGCATCATCATGATGATGAAGCCGACCATGACGCCGAATACAGCGTAATGGGCACCGGTGGTTGTTTGTTTTTGTTGTGCTTCCGGGATCAGTTCCTCAACCACGACATAGATCATCGCCCCGGCGGCAAACGCCAAAGCATAGGGCAAGACCGAAGCGACATGCGTGACCAGCAAAGCCCCTAAGACCCCCGCGATTGGCTCGACAATGCCTGATGCCTGCCCATACATGAACGCCTTTCTTCTTGAAAGGCCTTCCTGTCGCAAAGGAATCGAGACTGCTGCCCCTTCCGGGAAGTTCTGGATACCAATCCCAAAAGCCAAAGCGATGGCCGATAACGTCGCAACCCTTGGGTCACCACTCAGATGGTTGACAGCCCCAAATGCGACACCAACCGCTAGTCCTTCCGGGATGTTATGCAATGTGATGGCGAAGACGAGCAAAACCGATCGTTTGAGTTTGGTATGAATGCCTTCAACCTCGTGTTTTGGACCAAAGTGCATATGCGGAACAGTTTTGTCAGCCCCATAGAGGAAAAGCCCACCAAGAGCGAATCCAATCGAGACCACAATCCACGCGGTCGCGCCTTGGTCATCAGCCATTTGGATGGCAGGATCAAGAAGACTCCAAAAACTCGCCGCGATCATCACCCCTGAGGCAAATCCTAGCATCAGGTTGAACATCTCACGTTTGATGGTCCTGAAAAGAAAGACCAAAGCCGCACCCAATGCCGTCAGTCCCCATGTGAAGAGGGTTCCGATCAATGCTTGTTGCCATGTTTCCAAAGCCATGAATTGTTCCAACACGCTGACACCATCACCTATCTTTTTAAGGTTATCCTTAATTTCTTATTCAGTATATCATGTGCGTTAGGATTCGTCAATAGGGCGATGTCTGATTTGGGGGATCGCCACCTATGAAAAACCGACGTCTGTTGACGTCGGTCAAGCCAATCTTCAATAATGGATGATCATTCGTTTTGATCTTTGATTCTCGCTTCTTCCCTGATTGTTTTTCTATTCATGAGCGCATATATGACTGGGATCACAACCAGCGTGAGTAGCGTTGCGTAGAGCAAACCGCCAATCGCGGTCGCGGCCATGGGCTGTAGGAGTTCCGATCCCTGTCCGAATCCCATCGCGAGCGTCGACAGGGCAAGTATCGTCGTCAACGCTGTCATGAAAATGGGTCTCAGACGGGTTCGGCCAGCTTCTACCAACGCTTCGGTCACAGGCATGCCTTGTTCTCTGAGTTTGTTGATATAATCAATCAGGACAATGCCGTTGTTGACAACAATCCCAATCAGGATGATGAAGCCCATCAGGGAAACGAGACTGATGTTCGCACCCGTGACGAACAAGGCAATCAAGCCACCGGTAAACGCCAAGGGAATGGTCCCAAGGATGATCAAAGGGTAAAGCAGTGATTGAAATTGGATCGCCATCACCATGTAAACCAGAAGAACAGACACCATCGCCGCAATCGAGAGATCACTCACAGCCTGCATGATTTCCTCATTCTCACCTTCAAAGGTCACGGCATATCCCCCTCCAAGACTCGTAAAGGCGTCGCTTTCAAGATAGGTGTTGACCCGCTTGATCACATCCGAACTGACGAGGGTGATGTTCAGATCGGATTCGATCTGTCCGGTCACGGTCAGAAAACGGCTCGTTCCATCGGTATTGATCGATAAGAATCCGGTGGCGAGCTCGGCATCAGCAACGGTCGTCTCTGGATTGGTTGTCAAAAGATACGACAGACTCCGCGATACCAAGGAGACCCCTAGGCCACCCTCATTGATCTGTCCACTAAAAATGTTCAGATTGGGATTGACGACAAACAACCTGATTTTCCCTGCCCCATCCAAAGGCAAAGACCCGGTCATCTGGGCATATGTCATGGCATCGACATAAATCCCATTGCCGGTGCTCTTTATGTAAGCCTCAATCATTGTTCTGACATCATCATCAAAAAGCATGATGCCTGAGATGAACTGATCATATGTGATCCCAGCCAGGAGCGCGGGATCACCAATGGTCAGACTCTGCGGTAATTGCACCGGATAAGTGACCCCTTCGATCATCAAGTTGATCGTTTCCGAGGTTGCCAGCGATTCAAGATTCTGATACATAAAGGTTATATTTTTAGTGACATCAGCATTGGTTAGACCCAAGCGAATCGCATTGTCCTGATTGACCGTGAGGCGGACAACGTCTTCCCCCTTTTGAATACCGCCATCGACATTGATGACGCCTTCAGTGTCTTCAAGAATCCCCACCAATGTGTTTGAGATCTCTTCGAGAACCTCAAGGTCATATCCGCTGACTTTGATTTCAATGCCCTGTCCACCAAAGAGTTGACCGGCACTGTTCTGAGCAGTGACCGAAACATCCAAAACCTGATTGGATTCCAGATCAGAGATGGTTTCATAATCGACTGCCGAGAGGATCTCCTCAATGGCTTTTGTTGCCTCAATCGTCGTTGATTTCCGGTCTAGTTTGAGACTGACCGAAAGGGTCAGTCCGTCATTTCCCATACCCGCAAGCATCCCAGGACCCATGAATGAGCCACCTCCGATGGCAGCGAACACATCATCGACGTCATCAATGGTCAATATGGCTTCCGAGACCAGATCAGCATAAGCCGAACGGGCTGAGAAAGGCACCGATGATTCAAATGAAACGGTGACATCGATGAATCCCTCGTCGGTCTCAGGAAGCATGACAAAGCCTCTCTCAATGACCCCAACAGCGGACAATAGCAGCAGTGCCAAAATCAACAACAAGGTTTTGATCTTATGTCTGAGGGCGAACGTGACAGACCTTTCATATGCGTTCTTCGCCTTTAAAAGCAGTTTGCTTTCCTTGGCTTCCCGGCGTTCAGGAAGCATTCTAGATGCCATGGCTGGAACCAATGTCAACGCAATCAGAAGCGATGCCCCTAGGGCGAACGCGATTGTGAGCGCCATGCTCAAGAAAACCTCGGCGACCAATCCTTCAATGAAGACAATCGGCAAGAACACCGCCGCGGTCGTGAGGGTAGAGGCGGTGATTGCCCCACCAACCTGCTTGGCTCCATCAATGGCCGCCTTGACCCGTGATGTGCCCTCATCAATCATCCTATAGATATTCTCAATGACAACCACCGCGTTGTCGACAAGCATGCCGACCCCTAAAGCAAGACCGCCCATCGAGACAAGATTCAAAGTCACGCCTGAGAAATCCATCAACATGAACGCAGCGACCACCGAAATCGGAATGGCCAAAGCGACAATCAATGTCGGTTTCAGATCCCTTAGAAACAAAAACAGGATGATGACCGCCAAAAGTCCCCCGATGACCATGTTTTGGACAACCGCGGTCAATGACATATTGATGTACTGTCCCTGATCAAACAAAGCGTCATAGCTGACATCGTATGGACTGTCTTCGACGATCTCGGCAAGTCGTTCATGGATGGCATCCGTCACTTCTGTGATGCCGACATCGGATTGTTTCTGAAAACTGATCTGGATGCCTTGTGTGCCATTGATTTTGGAGTAACTCTCGGTATTGGTATTGACAAAACGAATACCGTCCTCACCGGTCAGATCTGACAATCGCAAAATCTCACCAGCAACCACCGTCACCGGCAGATCTCTGAGATCTTGAAGAAGGGATGGGCTATCTCCGAGATAAAGCATCCTGAGAGTTCCCTGATCGAGGACAACCCCGATCAGACCTTCCTCGGATTGCTCTTCGATGATGTTCAAAACCTCAAATTCCGAGAGTCCGGTCGTGCCGAGTAGAGTTTGGTCAAGATTCAGTTCGATGGCGATCTCAGCCGTTCCTGACAATGTCACATCGGCGACGCCAGGAATGCTCTTCAGATCATTTAGGACATCACGGGTAATCCATTCGGTATCGGCGATCAATGCCTCGGCATCGGTCATCGATGCCGAATGGCTTCTCGACAAGGTGATGGTCATCACCGGCAAGAGATCAGGACTGATTCTGAGAATCCTTGGTGACGTGACCCCTTCTGGGAAAGCCAGATTATCAATGAGTTCGCGCATCTCAATGACGACCGTATCCATATCCGCACCTGATTGGAACGTGATGATGGATAAGGCGAAGTTCTCATTGGACATGGACTCAACTTCCTCAAAAAAGCCAATGGTCGAGACGGCCCCTTCAATGGGAATGGAAATATCGGTCTCGATGGTTTCCGGTGAGGCCCCCGGATATGCGGTGACGGTGATGACATAAGGTAGATTGATATCTGGAAACAACGTCAAAGGCAGTTTGATCACTGAAAATAATCCTAGGACGATGATGATCAGAATGCCCATCAGGACAGTGATCGGTTTTTTGACGCTGTAAGAACTCATATGGTGAAACTCCTTCGGTGTTTTTGGCTTCATAGCCTTGTCAATGACATTATATCATTATCCGGATGATTTGGTCAAAACACACATGAACTTAACAAAAAAGAGGCTTACGCCTCTCCTGCAATCATCAGTGATTTGATTTTGACACATGGACTTCCAACGCCGGAAAGATTGAATTTCAGATCTGATCCAATCGCTTCGACATTCTTCAAAACATCAAAGAAGTTTCCGGAAACAACAATCATCTTCACAGGATGATCAAGTTTCCCATCCTTGATTCTTTGCCCTCCGGCCTGTAGGCTAAAATCTCCGGAAACCGTTTTGACACCAGCATGCAAGCCAACGAGATCCGTGATGTAGATGCCTTCATCAATGTCTTTGATGACCTCATCGAAGCTTTGATCTCCGGGTTTCAAGTAGAAGTTTGTCATCCTGACACCGCCTGAGAATCCATTTCCAGTCGGTTCGAGATTGAAGATCTTTGAGGTCTTCAGATTGTGGACAAACCCTTTGAAAACACCTTTGTCAACGATGTGTTTCGGAAAACAGGCAACACCTTCATCATCAAATGGTGTCTGGAAGTGCGCTTCGGGATGTAGAGGATCATCAATCAGGGTGATGTGGTCCTTGGCGATCACGTCGCCGACCTTATCTTTGAGCGCGGTAAGGTTCCGGTAAGCGGATTCCCCAGAGAAAATGGTTGTGAAGACATTCAGGATATCCGAAAACATCTCATTTGAGAACACCACCGGATACGCTTTTGATGGGACTGAGGATCCACCAAGTTTGGCCAGACCCTTTCTGATGGTCTCCTCTGCCATGGCATTGGCATCAAAGGCATCAAAGGACTTGACAAGCTTGATGTCATAGGCTGTTTTGATATCGCCCTCACGTTCAAACACACCAATCGCATAAGCGTAGGCAAACGTGTTCTGCCTTGATAACGACAATCCTTTTGAATTGACAAGCGTGGTCGTCGAATCGATTTCGTGATACGCTGTTGACTGGACCGTCTTGACATCAGGTGATGCCAAAATGGTGGCTTCAAGGTCTTTGACTAGCTTGATTTTCTGGGTGATGTCGATCGCTTGAAAATCAAACATTTCGATTGGTACCTCGGGATAAGAGGGAGAGCCTTCGAAGATGATGGCTGGTTCTTCAACCGAGATCGCTGTTGCGTTTTCCTTGAGCTGATCAAGCATCATCGAGACATGGTCATCATCCATAGACTCAAAACGAATGGTGCTTTGCTTCTTCTTGTAAATGCCACGGATCTTGACCGATTCAACATCACTTTCGATGTGCTGGTCAAGTTTGCCCTGATAGATTGAGAGTTGAAGACGGCGGATTCGCTCACTGAAGATCTCGAGATCGTCTATACCCTTGCTTTTCCCCATCTGGAGCCATTTTTCGTAGTTCATTTTTGTCCTCCTGATCCCCCGACAGTCATGCTTGAAACCCTGATGGTCGGTTGTCCGACATCAACCGGAATGCTTCCGGATAGGGATCCACACATGCCCTGACCAAGTTCGATATTGTCAGCGACGCGGTCAATTTTGAAGAGCACATCCTTGCCGTGACCGATCAACATCGCCCCCCGGACAGGCCGCGTCAGTTTGCCGTGTTCGATCATATATCCTTCAAGGACGGCGAAATTGAATTCCCCAGTGGCGGGAACAACGGTACCGCCTCCCAGTTTTTTAGCAAAGAGCCCATATTCGGTCTCTTTGATGATGTCTTCGAATTTGTCTTTGCCAGGGGCGATATAGGTTGACGTCATCCTTGATGTGGGTGAGAACTTATAGCTCTGACGTCTAGCGGATCCGGTAGGTGCCATGCCCATCTTCCGACTGTTTCTTGTATCAATCATATAGCCTTTCAAAATCCCGTTTTCAATCAAGAGATTCTGTTTGGCAGGATGACCTTCATCATCATAGGAAAGACTGCCCCATGCCCCATCGATGGTGCCGTCGTCATAAGCGGTGACGCAGTCCGCGCCAATCTTCTCACCGATTTTTCCGACAAATGGCGACAAACCCTTGGCGACGGCTGTCGCTTCAAGGGGATGTCCACACGCCTCGTGGAAGATCACACCACCAAATCCGTTGTGAAGGACAACCGGCATGCTTTGTGCCGTCATATCTTCAGCTGACAACAGATTGACCGCTGATGTCGCGGTGCTGATGGCCAGTTGATCAAAATCAATCATCTCAAAAATCTCAAAACCGGCTTGACGGCCGGGCGCCTCATAGCCTTGTTGCATCACACCACTTTCCTCAGCGACCGCCATCAGGGAGACCCGCGAGTAAATTCTCAAGTCATCCTGATAGACCCCTTCGGAATTGGCAATCAGCACACTTTGTTCTGTCTCGTGAAGCTCGGCGACCGACTGAACAATCCGCTTGTCATGCGCTTTCATCAGGTTTGATAGATGTTGTAACGTTTCCGTTTTTTCAGAGACCAAGACATCTTTCATCCGTCTTTTGGCATGAATCTTATAAGGTTTCTTCTCTCCTAAGGGTACTGACTTGTTCACTGGCCCAACGAAAGATGCTTTGAGATTGTTCACCAGTCGGGTTAAAGATGCCTCATCAACCGTATTTGTGTATCCATAGACCTCATCGGTTCCTTTGATCAGGCGGACGCCTGCACCATGCGTGTTCGAGCGGTCGATGTTTGTCACATCACCACTGGTGATTCTGATCACTGACCGATTCGAATCCTCAAGGAAAATCTCGGCGAAATCAGCACCGGTGGAAAGTCCCAAATCAAGAAGTTGTTTTAGAATCAAACGTTCAATCATCATGTATCCTCACTTTCATAGGTTCGTTGATCACGCTTCATCTCTTAGGCAAATACCTTTTCAGTAGGCTGGTCAGAGAGTTCCTTCTCCTCGTACTGTAACCGATAGAGGTTATAATACAATCCTTTGTGTCTGAGCAATGCCTGATGGGTTCCGGATTCCTTGATCTCGCCTTTTTGCATGACGATGATGTGATCAGCATGCTGAATCGTCGATAGACGATGCGCGACCACGAGCATCGTTGAGATGTTCATCATCTTCTCAAGTGATTGTTGGATCAAAGCCTCGGTCTCACTGTCGATATTGGCTGTGGCCTCATCGAGAATCATCAGACTGGGCTTGTATAGGATCGCCCTGGCAAATGAGATCAACTGACGTTGGCCGCTAGAGAAGTTGTTACCCCGCTCAAGAACAACATGATCGTATTGGTCCGGCAGACGATCAATGAAGGTGTTCGCACCAACGTATTCAGACGATGCTTTCACATCTTCTAAGGCCAGTTCATTATCAAACAACCGAATGTTGTCGGCAATCGTTCCCGAAAATAGGAAGACATCTTGAAGCATTTGACCGATATGTTGTCTGAGAGAGGCGCGTTTGATTCGTCTGATGTCAATGCCATCGATCAGGATCTGCCCTTTTTGGATGTCGTAGTTTCTGACAATCAGACTGAGAATGGTCGTTTTACCCGAACCGGTCGCGCCAACAAACGCCACTGTATCTCCTGGATTCACCTTGAAACTGATGCCCTTCAAGACCCATTCATCCTCAACATATTTGAACCAGACATCCTTGAACTCAATCGACCCTGAAAAACTTTGTAGATCAATCGCATCCGATTCATCAGTGATCAACGGTGCGGTATCAAGAACATCAAAGATCTTCTCGGCGCTTGCAAAGGCGTTTTGAAGCATGTTGAATTGTTCGGCCATTTGTTGAATCGGCTGAAAGAAATCGCCGATATACATATAGTAACTAAAGAGCATGCCGGCGGAAAACGCCACCATCGGATCGATGACATCCATGACGCCAAAGAAGAGGACAATGATCACGCCAAGCATCGAAATCCCGTAAATCGTTGGACGGTAGATACCGAACACGAGGATTTCCCGTAAATAGCTGTTTCTCAGATTGGTGTTGCGATCCTGAAATTCACGGCGTTTCTTGTCTTCCTGATTGAAGATCTGCGTGACTTTCATACCCGAGAGATTTTCAGACAAGAACGCATTGACCTCCGAGACATTGGCCCGGACGCGTCGGTATGACGCTCTTGAGAACTTGCGGAAAATGACCGATGCGATAACCACCAATGGAATGGTCAAAATCACATAGAGGGTCAGTCTCCAGTTCAAGATGAACAACATGATCAAAATACCAATCAAAAACAGAAAATTCCTGATCAGATTGACCGCGACATTCGTATACATCTCGCTGATCGTGTTGGTATCATTGGTCACCCTGGTCACAAGTTTCCCGACTGGAACCTCATTGATCTGACCAATCGCAAGATCGGTGATATGATCATAGACCTCACGGCGCATGGTCTTGACAATGCGCTGCCCGATCCGTTGCAGGTAGTAGTTTTGGAAGAAGACAACGACGTTGGCGGAAATGATCAGAAACAAGAAGATCAAAGACAGCATCAACAATCTGCTTTCCTTTTCAGCCAATGTCCTGGTCTCATCGGTGATTGAATCGATGACGGTCCCGATCAATAATGGCGGAATGAGCTGCACAAGCAGCGAAAAGGCCATCATGAACAAGACAATGATAAACATCTTCTTGTGGGGTTTGATGTAGGCGGCCAGACGGCGGATGACTTCTTTGTCGCTTCGTTCCCTGGTGAAATCTTTAAAGTCCTTCATGCCCGTCATCTCCTTCCACGATGTTTTCGAGTTCCTGAAGTTTGACCATCGACGCATAAAGCGGAGAGGTCTCTAGCAGTTCTTTGTGAGTGCCAACGGCTTCAACACGGCCTCTTTCAAGGAGGATGATCTTGTCCATCCGTTTGACAGTTGAAATGCGGTGCGCGATGAAAATCGTTGTTTTGCCTTTTCTGATCCGATGAAGATTGGTGATGATGGCTTCCTCGGTTTTGGTATCAACGGCGGAGACTGAATCATCTAGAATCAGGATGTCCGGATCTTTGGCAAGTGCGCGGGCGATACTGATTCTTTGTTTCTGTCCACCTGAGACAGTCACGCCCCGTTCACCGAGCATGGTCTCAAACCCATGGGAGAATTCCATGATATTATCATAGACATCAGCCAGTTTCGCAGATGAGATCACCTCATCATCGTGAGGGGTGTCAAAAGCGAAACCGATGTTGTTCTTGATCGTGTCTGAAAAGAGGAAATTATCCTGAGGCACATAGCCCATCAAACCTCTGACATCCTTGATCGGCAGATCCATGATGTCATAGCCATCAATGAAAACTTGGTCGCGGTTCAGGTTATATATTCTTAAGAACAAGTCAACAAGACTGCTTTTCCCACTGCCGGTACGGCCTAGGATACCAACCATCTCACCCTTTTTGATGGAAAATGAGACATCGCTTAGCACTGGTTCATCGCCATCAGGATATTGGAAGGTGAGGTTTTTGACATCGATCTCTCCCCTTAGGTCACGAGCACGCCTGACCTGATCCGAATCTTCGATGATCGGTTTCTGATCGAGCAATGTCCTGATTCTTGTCGCGCTGGCCTTCGCTTGGCTATGGATCCCCAAAAACTGGGCAATGGCCATCGTCGGCCAGATCAATGTGAAGAAATAAGCGATGTATTCGGTCAACTGACCTGCTGATAGCCCTGTCTGATCGGTTCTTAGGACGAGCATACTGCCATAGATCAAAATAAGCATGATCACAAGATTCAAGCCAACTGAGATCGCGACATTGATCGCGACCAAGTACTTGACAAATCCCATATTCTTGTCATAGAGCACCTCGTTGCGGTTCTGAAAGAGGATGCCTTGTTTGATCTCACGAACATACGCCTTGATGACACTGATGCCTGAAAAATGTTCCTGTGAGAAATCGCTCACCTGTTCAAAGGCTTCCTGACGCATCTTGAATTTCAATCTGATCTTCGACATGATAAAGACCATGACAACCATTAAGATCAGCATCGGGATACCAGCCAAAAGCGTCATCGTGCCATTCAGTCCTGCCATTCTGATGACGGCTAAGGTGCCTAAGGCAACCCCATCGACAAGCATCAGAAGACCAGGACCATAAGCCATCCGAAGGGCTTCGAGATCGTTGATGAAATGGGCCATCAGACCGCCAACTTTCTCGTGGCTATAATACTCCTGAGGTAGTTTGGACGCATGGACGAACATATCATTTCTGATATCGGCCTCAATTCGTCTTGAGGCACCAAAAATGGTATAACGCCAAATGAAGCGACCGACTGTGATCCCCGCCGCGAAGATCGCGATTGTCCAGATATCAGTCCTGATTGATCCGGCATCGGGAGTCTCCTCACCGAGTTTGTCAATGATGCCGCCAACGAGTCTTGGGATATCAAGCTGGACCCAGTCAACAAAAACCAATATCAAAATACCGGCTAAAAAATAGAGCCCGTATTTGATATAGTACTTAAAAAAATATCTGCCAAATAACATGATGCAATGTCTCTCTTTCCTAGTTGTTATACAGTCATAAAACCTCTCTGTTGAGAGGTTTCAGACCCGTATGAATGGATCGTTATTCAACGACGATCCTAACCACGTCACCATCTGATGATTTGATGTTGACGAGCTCGCCGACAGCTCCGGAATTGATCATCTCAATCAGGGTGTCGATATCAAGATCGCTGTCATCAAGGTTGATGTTGAACTTGCCACTCTTGAGCAGACGAGCGAACTCGATTGGAATCTGAATCTTGACAACGTCACCATCATTGGAGTCGACGTTGATCTTGAGCATTCTGAATGCTGCCTTTTTCTGGGCAACCACAGCTTCAGCCACATCTGGGCTTTTTTCAAGCGCATTCAATAGTTTTTCTGCTTGATCGGCGTTAATGACGCCTTTGGTCAGGAGATCAAGAATTCTCATGCGTTCCACTTTCAAATCTTCTTTTGACATCTGAAACACCTACTTTCTCTTATTGATGAGGGCGAGTGCGTCTTCGACGGTCAGTTCACCCTTCTCGATTTTGTCAAGAATTGACGCTTTGAAATTGCTTGGTTCTTCCTTTTCTTCTGTGACATATGAATCGTCTTGATCGACTGAGTATCCAAGTCCGACAATGACCTCATCGAGCATCTTCTTGACGGTTGGATAACTGATGTTGAGTTCTTTCTCGATGGCTTTGATGCTGCCTCTGTTCTTGATGAAAACCTCGATGAAATAGAGTTTCTCAGTCGGGAGATAATTGAATTTTGACAATGTGAATGATCCTTCAATGGCGGTATGGCAGTGATCACATTCAAGACGTGTCACATGCAAGTCGTGTTTGCATACGGGACAAATCGACAGTACCGGTTGGACTTTTTTGCGGTCGCTCATCATGGCAACTCCTTTCTTTTCTATAGTGTTCTGATACGGACTTTGACCCCATCATGGGTGTCCACGTTGACCTTGATGCCTCGATAACCAACAAGATTTGCCAAGTCCTCCGGGGTCAGTTGAACCCCATCATAGACGGTAACCTTTGATTTCATTCTCCTGATCGCGAATCGGACAATGAACATCGGTAACGGCAACATGAACAATACTGATAGAAACAGATCAATGCCTTTCCCTTCATTCGTTCTGACTTTCATCTTGATGAAGTGCGCTCGTCTAAGCTGATGGCTCTTTTGTTTCGGATACATGACCCTGTACGCCTCTTTAGGGGAAAGGGCACGATTCTCAAGTTGAGCCAGAACATCCTGTTGTGTCATCTAATCACCACGCTTTGTTAATATTTTTAATTTATGACTTGATTATATTAATTAAATATCTGTTTGTCAACACTTTTTATCATTTTTTGCTTAATTTTTCTTTTCTGGTCATCATATTCCTTCAAAAAGCGCGTTTTGTCTCCTTTTTGGTATAATAAAGATAGAGAAAGAAGGGATTATAGATGAACACACTGATTGAACGTTTCTTGAATTATGTCAGGATTGATACTCAATCCGATCACAACTCAACCACTTTTCCATCCACCGAGAAACAAAAGGACCTATCGTTACTTCTTGTCAAAGAACTCAAAGAGATGGGTCTTGATGCGATTCTTGACCAAGACGGATACGTCTATACCAAGATCGATCGAACCACCGATCATGCACCATCGATCGGGTTCATCGCCCACGTTGACACATCCCCGGACGCCCCTGGGAAAAACGTCAATCCAAGAATCATCAAACACTACGATGGCTCAACCATCCATCTAAATGAATCCCGATCAATGGACCCCAGCCAGTTTCCAAGTCTTCAAAAAGTCATTGGTGATGACATCATCGTGACAGATGGCCATACCTTGCTTGGGGCCGATGACAAATGCGGGGTCGCCGAAATCATGGAGATGGCCCAGTATTTTGTCGCCAATCCTGAAATCAGACATGGTGATATCCACATCTGTTTCACCCCTGATGAGGAAATCGGAAAAGGGGCTGACCGTTTCAATTTCGAACGCTTCAACGCGGCGTTCGCCTACACCGCTGATGGCAGCGAGGTCGGCGGTATCGATTACGAAAACTTCAACGCCGCCACCGCAAACCTCACTTTCACTGGCAAAAGTATCCATCCTGGTTCCGCCAAACACAAACTGATCAATGCACTCCATCTTGCCATGGCCTTTCATGGCATGCTTCCGGCTTCTTTGGATCCGGCTTTGACCGAAGACCGTGAAGGTTTCAATCATCTGACGATGATGAAAGGCGAAGTTGAGGAAGCAAAGAGCCAATACATCATCAGGAATCATGATAAAGACCTCTTTGAGCAACAAAAAAAGACTTTCCAGTCCATTGCATCGTTTATGAATGAACGCTACGGATATATGGTTGTCGATCTGGAGATCAAAGACAGTTATCATAATATGTATGAGATCCTAAAAGACCATATGGACATCATCGAACTTGCCCAAAGAGCCATCAGAGACGTTGGCATCACCCCCTTCTCGGAAGCGATCCGGGGTGGTACCGATGGCGCGCGCCTGACCTTTGACGGATTGCCGTGTCCGAATTTAGGGACCGGTGGATACAACTTCCACGGTCGCTACGAGTTCGCTTCGATCCAGCAAATGGAGAAAGCCCTATTGATCATGATCAACATTGTCAAGCACGCGGCTGCAGATGATCAGGCCTGACCCCATCTATATAAGAAGTGCGGAATCCGTCATGAGTGAAACGGATTCCGCACTTCTTTTAGGATTTGAAAGGACTGTTTTGAAGTTTCCCATAATTATCAATTGAAAGCATGAGCTTTTGCGCGTCTTCCTGTCCTTGTTCAGCGGCTGATCTCCACCACTTGATGGCCTCTTCCTCGCTTTGGTCGACCCCAATCCCCATATAATAGAGCATCCCGAGATTGTATTGTGCTTTGGCAAGACCTGCCTGAGCACTTTTTTCATACCACAAGAACGCTTTATGGTCATTGACCTCGACACCATCGCCTCTTTGATACATCACACCAAGATTGTACTGGGCGTGAGGATGATCTTGCACCGCGGCCTGTTCAAGAAGCTTGAAGATGATCTTGAAATCTTTTTCTTCCTGCTTGATCATCATCAAGGCAAGATGGTACAAAGCGTTCTTCTCTTTTTGACGGGCGGCCTTGTCATACCAATAGAGTGCTTGTTGATCGTCCTTGGAAACACCTTTGCCCGTCTGATGATACAATCCGACATGGTATGCCGCTTGGGCATGACCCTGTTTGGCAGCTTCTAGGAACCACCGATAGGCTTTCATTGGTTTCTTAGACTCATGATCGTGGTAGTAGATTCCCAAGGTATATTGGGCAAGCACATAGTGGTTCTTCGCCGCTTGTTCCAAATAAACAACGGCTTTGGGCCAAATCTTTTGTTCAAGCATGTGCGCTCCAAGCGCATAGAGCGCATAAGCATGGCCCATCCTCGCGGCCTTTTGATAAAGTTCTAGCACTTGATCCTGATCACCTTCATGGTTTTCCATGATCATCGCAAGCATATAGATGGCATCACTGTATCCCAGATCCGCACCATGCTTGAACCACTCAAGCGCTTTGAGCAGATCAGCCTTGACGCCATATCCATAGTAGTGGGATGTCCCGACAAGATACATGCTTGCCGCATCGCCGGCACGGGCCTCATCCAGCAGTACCGGATAAGCGACATCAAAGAACGCATCCGCCTCTTCTGTCTGCTTTTCGACTCCGATACCGTGCCTCAAGGCCACTCCAAGTGCATGCGTTGCCTTCGCACTCTTCATTTGATGACCTTGCCGGATATAGTCATATGCTCTCATCTCATCTTTCATGATGCCATCACCAAGGGTGAAAAAGCGACCCAAAAAATAGCATGCATCAGACAAACCCATCGCCAAAGCTTCCTCGAAATGGCGAATAGAGGCATCAACATCTCTTTTTGAGACATCCTGTAGGGCAAGTCTGAGCCCTTCCTTATAATGTTCTTGTGCGTTCAATTCAATCATCCTTTCCTTGCCGTGACCATCCCTTGAACCAGGTGACATCACTTTCCGTCCGCTTTCAGTTCAAACAAGGTATCACGAAGTTCAGCTGCGGTTTCAAAATCAAGACGTTTGGCAGCTTCTTTCATCTCTTGTTCAAGTTGTCGGATGGTTGATTCCCGAGCTTTCTTGTCGAGCTTGCGTCCTGAGGTCACCTCAGCAATCACGTCTTCCTTGATTGAGATCTTGTCTCTGATCTCTTTGGTGATGGTGACTGGCTCAACCCCATAAGTCTCGTTGAAGGCCAGTTGAAGTTCCCGTCTCCGGTTGGTTTCCGCGATGGCAAAATCCATCGCGGCACTGATTTTGTCAGCGTACATGATGACGGTTCCATTCTGGTTTCTGGCAGCTCGGCCGATGGTCTGGATCAGCGATCGCTCACTTCTTAAAAATCCTTGTTTGTCGGCATCCAAGATTGCGACCAAAGACACTTCCGGAAGGTCAAGACCTTCTCGCAACAAATTGATACCAATCAGACAATCATATTTGCCGAGTCTCAGATCCCTTAGGATTGTGATCCGTTCAAGCGACTTGATCTCACTATGCAAGTACGCGACTTTCACTCCGAGTTTCTTGAAATATGCCGTCAAATCCTCACTCATTCGGATGGTCAGCGTCGTGACCAACACCCGTTCCTGTCGTTCACTTCGTTTTTTGATCTCATAATAAAGATCATCCATTTGTCCGTCACTCGGACGGATATTGATGACTGGGTCAAGCAGATAAGTCGGGCGAATGATCTGTTCGATCACGGGATATCCCTGATCGATCTCATAATTACCGGGCGTCGCCGACAAGAAGATGACCTTGTCCATCTTTGATTCAAACTCATCAAATGTCAAGGGACGGTTGTCAAGCGCTGATGGCAATCTGAATCCATGGCCAACAAGCGTCTCTTTTCTCGATCGATCACCAAAATACATCCCTCTGACCTGAGGGATGGTGACATGTGACTCATCGACAATCAACAGATAATCATCCCCAAAGAAATCCATCAACGTAGCCGGTGTCTCTCCTGCGTCACGGAGCGAGATATGCCTGGCATAGTTCTCGATGCCGCTACAGATCCCGATTTCTTCAAGCATCTCAATATCGTATCGGGTCCGTTGTTCGATCCGTTGTGCCTCAAGAAGAAGATCATTGGCCTTGAAGTAAGTGATCCGTTCCTCTAGTTCATTCTTGATCCGAGTAATGGATTCATTTAGTTTGTCCTTATTGGTCATGAAGTGGGTCGCTGGAAACACCGTGACCACTGAAAGCGTCTCTAGGGCTTGTCCGGTCAAGACATCAAACCGTCTGATGTCATCGATCTCATCTCCAAAAAACGAGACTCTGATGCCTTGGGCCCGTTCATAGGCGGGAATGACCTCAATCGAGTCACCGCGGACTCTGAAGGTTCCCCGGTGAAAGTCGATGTCATTGCGCTCATAGGTCAGCTCAACGAGTTTATTGATCAGATGATCACGACCATAACTGTCACCTGTTCGTAGGACAATCATCGCATTCTTGTAGTCATCCGGATCACCGATCCCATAGATGCAAGACACCGAAGCGACAACAATGACATCATCCCGTTCAAGAAGTGAGGCGGTCGCGCTATGGCGCATCTCGTCAATCTCATCATTGATTGATGAATCCTTTTCGATATATGTATCGGTTGAGACAACATAAGCCTCAGGCTGATAGTAATCATAATAAGAGATGAAATACTCGACCCGGTTTTCTGGAAAAAACACCTTGAGCTCGCCATAAAGTTGGCCGGCAAGGGTTTTGTTCGGGGCCAAGATGAGTGTTTTCTTGTTCAGATGACTGATGATGTTGGCCATGGTGAAGGTCTTCCCGGTACCGGTGGCACCCAAAAGGACCTGCTTCTTGACCTTGTTTTCGATGTTGTCTTGAAGTGTTTCTATGGCTTTGATCTGATCCCCTTTTGGTGTAAAAGGGGCTTTGAGATTGAACATCGGTCATTCTCCCTTCATCAAAGATCGCGATCCTGTTCTTCGGTTTGCTTGATGATGACCCGTTGTGGGACATACATCGGCTCAAGAACAGCTCCGGCGATATTCACCAGATGGTCGCCGATGCGCTCCATATTGGCAAGAATATCAGCGTAATTGGCAGCAATCACAAATGTTTGATCCCCTTGTTTCAAACGTTCGATATAACGGTAACGATAGAGTTCCTCGAGTTCATCAATGACAGCCTCGTCCCTTAAGACCAAGCGTGCGATCTCAGCATCGTTTTTTGAATAGGCTTCGAGGGCATGATCAATCATGGTCCCCAACATGTCATACATCCTGACCATCTCATGTTCCGAATCAGGTGTCAATAATTGAGATTCACGGTACCGCTCCTCAAAGAATTCGATGATATTGAGCAAATGGTCACCAATCCGCTCAAAATCGCGGATGGTGACAAGGTCTCTAGACATCCTTTTTGAGGCTTCCGGATTCAAACCGTTTTGTGAGATTTTGATCAGGTAGTCATGAAGACGTTCGTCATATGTGTCAATCAGATCCTCAAGTTCCGTTGCCTGATCGATGAGCTGAGGCAGTTCATTGAAACTGTACTCACGGACAACCTGAAAGAAGTCCCTGACAACCGAGCCCATATAGATGATGCCTTTTTTGACGTATTCAAGAGCCAGTTCCGGTGATTCCTCAATCAATTTCTCATCAAAGAGCTCACTTGGAATCCGTTTGTCACCATGATCTTTGATGACTTTGGTGACAATCGTGACAATCGGACCTATCAACCCGAACAAAATGATGGTCGTGACAATGTTTTGGAAGGCGTGGGCAAACGCGATGGTAAGCATCGAATATGGTTTAAGGAATGCGCCTTCGAGCCATAAGATAAACGCATCATAAGGGACAAGAAGGATCAAGAACATGACAGCGGCAAACACATTGAACAGCACATGGACAGCGGCAGCCCGTTTGGATGCGGTATTCCCACCAATGGCGGCAATCGCTGCAGTCACAGTGGTTCCGATGTTTGCCCCAAGCAAAATCGGAATTGCCCCATTCAATGTGATGGACTCGATGCCTTGGGCATTGAGGGCATAGAGTTTTTGCAAAATCCCGATGGAGGCCGACGATGACTGAACAACAGTTGTGAACACCGTACCAAAGGCGGCACCAAGAAACCAGTTGTCGGAAAATTGGTGAAAGAGATCGTAGGCAAGCGGTGTCGCAGCCAAAGGTTTCAGCCCCGCACCCATCATCTGAAGACCATAAAACAGCATCCCAAGGCCCAAAACAGCGCCTCCGGCGTGTTTAACCTTCTTGGACTTCAAGAACGTCATGATCACCCCAATCATCAGAAAGATGGGTCCAAAATCAGCGATTGGAAGCCCAATGATAAACGCTGTGACGGTGGTTCCGATGTTCGCTCCCATGATGATGCCAACACTCTGTGGAAACGTCATGAGACCCGCTCTGAGCAACCCGATGGTGAGTGCTGTCGCCCCTGAGGAAGACTGGATCGTGACAGTTAGAAGCATACCGATCAAAACCCCTTTGAAGGGGGTGTTGGTCGATTTCTCAATAATGGCTTTGAGTTTGTTTCCAGCAAACAATTTGAGTGAATCACTCATGAGATTGATTCCAAAAAGGAACAAAGCAAGTCCGCCAAAAACAAGCATCAAAGCGTCGCTATAGATCGTCGCGGCAACAGTCATGGTCATCCTCCAAATCAAATATGGTATGCATTCAATACCTGACATGAAAACGCTCCTTTGGTGAGTGCCAATGGATGCGTGATTGCCATCATCATTATATCATAGATAAAAGCCCACTCGGACGTTTGAATCAGGGAAAAATCAGGACCCAACCGCCCTGTG
>JAGYLU010000039.1 GCA_018400755.1 Acholeplasmataceae bacterium | reverse complement strand
AATTCGAGACATTGATCAAACGGTTACCAGCACACAAGAGGCCACGGACACTCGTGGACCTGATTGCTGTCTGTTTTCCACCACTACCGAAGTCATATCGGATTATTGTTCCCAATTTCAAACGGGTACCAAACGAAGTCAATGAGATGTTGTCGTATCTAAACAATGTCGTCATTCGCCCAGAACTGACAGATGACATCAAACGAATAATGCCGGATGGATCCAACATTATACTGATCGGAGATGTCAAACAGACAGGAAACGTGGCGCAATTCGTCGTCAAGGGTATTGAGTTTCTAGACCAAAACGTTGGGGCGTTTGGCGAACTCATCATCGACAATGTCAGAGCGTGTTACAAGTATGAGAACAGTTGGAATCTCGGAGCATTTATCCCATATGAGCAATCTGTCCTGACCATGGATGTGATCACGATGTTGACGGAGACCGCATACACTGTCTCAAATCCGGCACATGTGGACAAACTAGGTAAGAAATGGGAAAAGATTCTCTCGTTCAGCCAGACGTATCTAGAAAAAAAGCAGAAGAAGACGTTCAAAGTCACATCGACAACCCTTCTGGACAGTCATGTGATCAGCAGGAAAACATACAACAAGAATCGCGATGCTTACACCCTTCTTGATGGTCGCTCAGACTTCGCCAGAGGCGATCAGATCATCATTGAAGGTTCGGCTCAAGATGCAGATGGTTTTCCTATGATCAGGGTCGATTTCGATTTCATCCAGAAGCATCTGTATAGGGAAGAAAATCTAGGACGGCGGAAGAAACCACGCGACATATCCGCCATCGAATTGTTTGTCAGAGACAATATGTCGTTATCTGACAAAGCCCCGACCAAAGATCCAACGGTCTATCAGAAACAATTAAGAAGTGCGCTGACGTTAGGTGACAGGATCAGAGTGCTTGTGACCAAAGACATCGAGCCAGATTATGGTCCGTTGGACAAGAGACTTCTTGATCAAAAAAACAAGGAAAAATCAGCCATCGAGAATCGGATGGATGTACAGATCAAATATGCCGTTGGCCGTTATCACAAAGAGCGCCTGGAATCACTGCTTAAGGATGTTGATCAGGAAGTCAAAGATTTCAGGGAAGATCTCAATGCGCGTCTTTCCGATGACATCGAATCCAATCAAGATCAAAACATGATCAGTGCCTATGAGAATCGAATCAGAAGCATCCGAAAGATGGTTGATTCCGAACGAGCCAAGAAGATCAAAGAACTGACGCCCAGCAAAAAGAAGAAAAGTCCAAAAGCAGATCCTAAGGCCATAAGTGCTATTGAGAAAACATACAAAGAAAAGCTCGACACCGAGATGGCGAAGGTCTCTCTTGAACAGTTCTACATCGAGCGCAATGAGAAGCTGATAAAAGACAGGGCAACATCCTTGACTCAACAGGCACACAGGGTACTTGCTGAGGATGTCAAACACTATGATCGGCAGTTAAGAGCGAAACAGAAAATCATACTTGAAAATGAACTGAATGAAATCTATGCGGCACTTGACGAGAATTATAGAAAAGACAAGGCCGAGCTGAAGCTGAATGAGACCAAGACACGCGTTTCCGTCTATTTTCGGACAGATAAGGATTATGATGAGACACTTGAAGTCTACAGCTCAGGGAAATGGTCATACCTCATCTATAACAGCATAGCGGAAGAAAAAAAGCTTAAACGCATGAAAAGCGCATGGGATCAGTTGTTGGCAGGTAATGTAAAGAATCCATTTTTGAGCACATATCTATTTGATCCGAAATCTCTTGGACCACTAAAAACCCATGAAGTGAATCCAGAATGGTTCCTCAGTGACTTGAACGATAAACAGAAAGAAGCGGTTAGAAAAGCCATTCACAGCAACGGCATGTTCCTGCTTCAAGGGCCTCCGGGAACAGGAAAAACCCAGGTCATCGCAGAAATCGTTGGGCACCTTGTCAAAGCAGGGAAAAAAGTCCTTGTATCAAGCGAAACACATAAGGCGATTGACAATGTCTTTGAACGACTTCCGAAAGTCCCAGACATCAGACCCATCCGCCTGATTCCGGACACCAGTTCCAAGCAGACGCGCTTCAATCCTGAGGATCTTGTTTTCAACATGTATGACACCATGACAGACCAAATGAAGAAGACCATCGCCGATATTGAGGATTTCGAATCCTATCGGGATAACTTCAAAGAAAACATGGACCTTCTTAGGATCAAGAGTTCCACACTCAAAACGCATAAAAAAACACTCATCAATTATCATCATAAGCAAGAGCAATTTGAACGCAAAATTGATTCGATTGCGGAAAAACAACGTCGGATCAGTGAAAAGAAAAGTGATCTTGAGGATCATCAAGCACGTATCTCAAATACACGACGTGCCGTGATGCGTGATCAATCACCTGATGATATCGATGACTATCATCCAATCATCACCAAATACACTGATGAGATTCGCAAAATGATGAAAAAACTCACCTTTCTAAGTTTCAAACAAGAGAGGCTCAGAGACATTCTTTCATTGGATCCAAACCAGATTTCACAGGAACTCCAGGCAATCAATCCTGAGGACCACCGTCTACGGCTCGAGTCTGATAAAGAACGTATCAGAGATGAAATGATGAGCTGCCAAGATGAGTTGATGCAAGTCACTCCTGAACGTCAAGACGATTTCAACAAACTACAAAATGAACTTATTGAACTGAACAAAGCGATTAAGGAGTTAGGATCTTTTGACAGCATGTCTGAGAGCGCCTTGTCAGGTCTTGTCGTGAAAACTGTGTTACTAGATCAAACCAAGCATGCATCGCTTCTTCGGGAGATCGATGAATTCCAGAATATGGCGAGTGTAATCAAAAAAGCATATCTTGTAGATATCGACAACCTAGAGAAACAAGTTCTTGAAGCCATTGCCAAGCATGACAATGATTATGATGAATGCCTTGGTGACCGCAAGGCTATTGAAGCCGAAAAGAAGACCTTGGATGATGCGATTCAGGAAGAGGGTTTGTTGACGATTCAAAGTGACTTGAAGATTGAGATTGGACGCTTCTTTCAAAGGTTTAACATCAATAGGGCATACGAAACCGAATCAGAAGCCCTTGATATCATCGATGAACAATGGGTAGGGCTTGTCAGGGAACACGATAAGACCAAAGACCAGATTGATAATGATATCGCGGCATATAAGAAAATCACAAAATACCTGTCTGATAAAACAGTCGTCGATGCGGATAAGCCGCGTTTCACGAAAGCACTGTTTGACAAGGCAAACCTGTTTGGGGCGACGACAACGAGCAGAGACAGTTTCAAAGAGGGACATATCACCGATTTGTCGAAGTATAATCTGGGAGACATCGATCTCAAGACAATTGGAATTGATGTTGTGATCGTTGATGAGGTCAGCAAGTCCAGTTTGGTTGAACTTCTGATTCCCATCTTGAATGGCAAAACGGTCATCTTGGTCGGAGACCACCGTCAACTTCCTCCGTTGTATGAACACAAGTTTTTGACAGAAGAAGATCTTAACGATCTTGATTTGGAAGACATTACGGAAAGGACAATAAGGGATTATACCGAGATTTACGAGGAATGCCTTTTTAAGACCCTTTTCGAAGAGATCCCCGAGGATTATAAAGTCCGTTTGACCAAGCAGTATCGCTCGCATAGTCACATCATGGATGTCTACAATCATTTCTACGACGGTCAGCTTGAGCTTGGTCTTCCAGATCAAAATACCAAGAAAGAGCATCATTTGACTGTGGTATCGAAAGGTCGAACCATTATCGAGCCTGACAAGCATGTCTATTTCATAGATTGTGCAGGACACGAATCAAGAGAAGAAGGCAGTACCTCCATGTACAATCCAGGAGAGGCACGTGTTGTTGTCGAACTGCTTCGTCTGATTGACAAAGCTTACCAGGAGAATACGACTTGGAGCAAGATGATTGAAAAAGAAAAACGTAAAGATCTTCGAGCCAGCATTGGTGTGATTACGACATATGGTGAACAGGCGAAACAGATCAAGAATCTTAGAAAAAATATTCCATTCCCTATGTTTAACAAGGATTCTGATCAGCGACTAATCATCAGTACCGTCGATGATTTCCAAGGTGACGAACGCGATATTATTATCCTTTCGATGGTCAGGAATCCAGGGCCCGAAAAGAAGAGCAGCAATCCGGGGTTCATCACTGCATACCAGCGGATCAACGTCGCCATGAGCAGAGCTCGCAAATTGTTGATCATTGTCGGAAATAGCGATTATCTGATGAGCAGAGGCATTATCAACTTGCCGAACATTGATGGAGACACCCGCAAGGATCGACAAAACTTTGCCATTTATAAAGAAATCATCAGGACCATCCAGTCCAATGGACGTGGAAGGGTCATCAAAGACATCGATATCGTGGAGAGTGATAAAAAGTGAAGAAATCAATTGAAACGAGTCTCCCCTTTCCAGCTCAACAAATCATGGTGGATATCGACTACAAGAAAGTCGAGAAGCCATCGGGTGTCAGTTATTTCCTTCTTGTTCTGATCAGCGAAACCAAGAATCGGATGGAAAATATCTCCAAGTTGTTGGTACGTTTCGGAGTTCCAGAAAGCCTTCATGATATCTTTGCAGCGGAAATGGATCATCTGATTGCCCACAACATCATCACAGCCAATAAGGGAACCTATGATGCCCGGTTGTTCAGTGGGTACGAGATTGGTCATTTTGAGATGACACAGCTTGGCCAGAAGATTTTTGCTGATGAAGTCATTCCGACTGGAGAGACGATTACCAAGTCGGTCAAGGTCTGGTATGATCCCAGGACTGGAACTTATTCAACAGCATATGGCCGAAAAGCGGGTAGCATTGAGAAGAACACACTGACCGAAGCGTTTTGCAAGTCTTTTGAAAAAGAGAATGACGATGATTTGCGTCAGTTCATCGAAGCTAGGAAAAACGTTGATTTTGGTCTGAAACGTGAAGAGGCCATCACGGATATCAAGGTTAGACAGATCGACCATATGTTTGCGACCTATGATGTGGCGTTTTCACTCGATACCGAAGGATTCGCAACGGTTTCATTTGAAGATGAACATAGTGCCCGTTTCGCCAAGGAGCATTATGACAGTGCCTTCATCCAGAAGTCGATGGATGTCAAGAAGAAATTCCAAACCAATAAAGAGAACATGTTCAAGGACATTGGTATCCAGACATATGAACAGGTCAGCAATCTCATCCTTCCAAGGGATTTAGAGGAAGCAAGCCAAAAAACTGGTTCGTTTGTTATCGCTAGAAAATCGACATATGTCAATCAAGATGCGATTGTTGACAGCAAAATTCTCCCAAACTATCCCGATGCGATATGTGCTTTGATCAATAAGCCAGGGAAGGCTCAAGTCTTGACCCTTGGCAGGTGTGCATTTGACATGCCTGATATAGGATGGAACATCAAAATGAATCTGGTTGTCGAAGAAACATTGGGGGAGCATGAAAGCGAGAATCTACTAGAACATGCGTTGTCATTTGTGCCGAACCAATATTCCAAAGGATCATTGAGCCACTTGATTCGTTTACTCAATCTCACAAGCCAACAAGACAAGGTCATCCGTCGATTTGAATTATTCTTCCCTGAACAAGATGAAGACATAATGAATGTGCTTAAAGAAATCAAGACAGAAGGCATGACATTACCTGGTCCATTTTTGGAGATCTATCGCAAACAGGCCCTGAAACTTGTCGATAACATGTTAGGGACCATCAGAATAGACAATCTTGATGTGTTGATTCCTTCTTTGAAATGGCTTTATACGCAGACTAAAGCATCGGAAGCTGAACAAATCGCAGCAATCGCTTCGCAATTCAAGGTTTCAGATGTTGAGATGCCAAGATTGTATAATGCTCTTGTTAGTCAAGGATATGAGATCAGGGATGTGCTGTCATTCTTCAATGTATTTGATCATTATGCTGGTCAAGTCTTTGACAAGACCCCAATAGACAGCCGTGATAATGATATGGCGACAGATTTCTCTCAAATTCAGTCCGGATACACAACAATGCTTGAGCTTCTTGGAATTAATGATTATACTGACTTGATTACCAGAGAAGACATCAACAACGAGCTCTTCACCAAAACCTATGTCGCGACGATGCGGGTAGTTAACAAACTCTCTACATACAGAAAACTTTCAAAGCATTTTGAAACCATTATGAACGCAATGGATAAGTTTCACAGCATAAGCGATGTTTTGTCGGTAGAGACTAAAGCATTGACAGACCCTGAAAGCATCACACGAAAGATGGTTGAGACCTTTCGCAGAACAAGCGAGTACTTCAAGATGGTAATCTATCTGTCAGTCAAACTTGAATATGTTCTTGGAAGTCTTCTCGGATACAAGACAAGATTTCAGGTCATGATCAAAGACGCACATAAGAAAGGGTTATATACCCGTGATGAAAAAGATTTGCTTGATCGGATGAGAGTCTATAGGAACAACCTTGTCCATGACACTGGTGTCAAAGGGCAAGCAGAATATTCGTTTCTCGATGATGTGATTCCAATTGTATTCGCTTTGGAGGAAAAGATGGATGAGCAAAGCGGTCGTCATTGATTACCAAGCGCTTGGTATGGAGGTTCGCACCACTTGTGAACACATCGGAGAGCAACTTGAGAAAGCGCTCAAAGAGATCAGGACAACACTTGATGATGCATCTTTGCTTGTTGATGATAGCATGAACACACATGAAGCACTTGTTACAAAGAAAGCGGAACATCTTAAGGAAGAAGTCATCTCGCTCTTGTCTCAGGTCGAAACATTTGAACACACAGAAATCAAAAGAGTGAATAATCACTCTAGGGTATACAAAGACTATCTCGCTTTTCAACAAGATATACAATCAAGAGCGGCATCGGCTCTACAAAGAACCACCAAGATCATGACACATGATGTGTATGCACTTAGAACAATGATTGATGAAGCTTTCATCGAACGTTCAAAGACGATTCGACAACGGTTGATCTCACCTGGCAACGCCATTGATCTTGCGTTTTCAAACAAGCTTGCAGCTGTTGAGGATGTCTTGCTTCGCGATGCGATCTACCGATTAGCACTTCTCCCTGAACACCGAACGTTGACATTTGATGAGTTCGTCTCTAGGGCAAAGCAATCACTTGAAGATGAAATTGCTGGATGTCTTGTAGAGAACAAGGATGATATTACCAATGGAATCAAACGTGAGATGGTAGAAAACCATGTCGCACCAGAAGCGATTGAGTCAATCACATCAATTGAAACAGTCGAAGAGATTAGGAAACAGGCATCGAAAGCCATCATCGGAGAGCGTGTTAGAAAAGAGACACTCAAGGCCGTGATTGCTGCCATCAGGGCACGCGGTTTCATTGTGAGCAACGAAAACATCAGATTGGACCGTTCAACCGATCAGGTCATTCTTGTCGCCAAAAAGGCTTCAGGACAGCGGGCACAATTCAAAATACACATCGATGGACGATTTATCTATGCCTTTGATGGTTATGAAGGGCAAGCCTGTCAGGAGGATATAGAACCGTTTATGGAAGATCTCGAAACGGTTTATGGGATGAAGATGACTGAGCGAGATGTGATTTGGGAGAATCCCGACAAGATTTCAACAATGCGATACCAAAGCCAAAAGACTGGCAAGTCCGGTCAGTAAGGAGGGTGACATGTCACTCGAAAGCAGTTTCAATCGGATCCGTCGCGATATTGGCATCAAGAAGTGTGTCATCATTGATGGCAATGTCGGCGATGTATATCTAAACGACAAACATAAGATCGTCCAGATCAGGGACATGTTGACGGACATGTTGACGGAAATGCGATATGACAGCATTTTCCATTGGGATCGTATCGAGGGTCTGAGCGGTGATATCCGATCACTTGATGTTGTCGATAATGTCGAAGTCAAGGGAGACACCTATGATTTCGATGTTGAAACAGATGTTCCGCAAGAGCCGAAACAGAATCCATTCAAAGATCCGTCCGAGATTTTCAATGTCATTTTCAGGAATCTCGCTTCCACCAACAAACGGGTCGCGTTCGTCTTGAACTGGGCAGACCTTATCTTTAGCCCGAATAACCAGTTCTCGGAAGAGGAAAAACAGAATCTTGTTCTTTTGGGAAAGTCTATCCGGGAAAGGAAAATCAATCATCTGAATCCGGAAGTCAACGAAAGCACAATCATTATGATTGGGCAAAAGATTTCGATGTTTCCAATCGCGTTTTACCAAAACAACCCCGAGGTCAGTACCATCACCTTGAGTCGTCCCGACAGACTCGAACGGGAAAAGATGCTTGTCAAGTTAGAGCCAGCTTTCAATATCGCTTTGAAGCCCGGTGAGACACTTATCACAGCAGACAAGAAGAACGAGTATGTTGACATGCTAGACGATTTCACCAACAGGGAGATCATCCAGCTTTCTAAACTGTCCCGTAAGGAAAGCAGGATGTCGTTTGACAAGCTCTATTACCTGTTCAAATATGGTGAGAAGGACAATCCTTGGGAAAAGCTTGATTACAAGGAATTGAGTCGTCTCAAAGAGACCCTTGGCGCACGTGTCGTGGGTCAGGACCAAGCAATCGAAAAAATCCAGAAAGTCATTGTCAAGGCGTATATGGGACTGACAGGACTTCACAAGTCGTCTTCCAAGGCAATGCCCAAAGGTGTGTTGTTCTTTGTTGGTCCGACGGGTGTCGGAAAAACGGAGCTCTCAAAAGCTCTCGCGAAATTTCTCTTCGGTGATGATCAGGCGTGTCTTAGGTTTGATATGAGCGAATATGCCCAGGAGAACAGCGACCAGAAGTTGATTGGTGCACCTCCCGGTTATGTCGGATACGAAGAAGGTGGACAACTCACGAATGCTGTCAGGGAGAAACCGTTCAGCGTCATCCTGTTCGATGAGATTGAAAAAGCCGCCAAGTTCAACCCTAGAATTCTCGATGTGTTTCTACAGATTCTTGAAGACGGGCGTCTGACCGACAGTAAAGGGGAAACGGTCCATTTCAGTGAGACCATCATCATATTCACCTCGAATCTTGGAGCAAGTGAGGTCATGCCGCAAGCCGACACAGAAGCGGTCGGAAAAGAGTTCATCAGGATCGTCAAGAATTACTTCGATCATGAAATCAAACGTCCTGAACTTCTTGGAAGAATCGGCTATAGCAACATCGTTCCATTCAACTTCATCAATGACCGCGAGTTCATGGTACGGATTGCCAAATCGAAACTTGTTCCGGTCAGGCAAGGCATCGCTGAAAAGTATCGTCTTGATATCGGTTTCGAAGACGAATTACAGGTGATTGACCATATCTTAGGTGGTGCGGATGTCAGCACGAAGGGTGGGCGTGATATCCTAAACGCCATCAACGACCATTTGCTAGACAGTCTGTCCATGTTTCTCTTCGAACACAAGCAGGATCTACCGTTTTTGAAAGGTTCGACGGTGATGATCAAGGTCGGAAAGAAGGGATTGGAATTTGAGTTCCAAAACGAATGAACCATTGTTCAATGTCGCACACATCAATTTGTGCACAGAAGCTGAAGGTCCATTTAAGAGAGTCGCAATCTGGTTCCAGGGTTGCGATGTCGGATGTTCGGGGTGCTGCAATCCCGAACTGATTCCCTTTGTGAGGAAGAATATCATATCCGGTAATGACTTGATCACACTCATTGAGCAATCAAGGACGGAAAACGGAATTGAGGGTGTGACCTTCCTCGGTGGTGAACCGACACGACAACAAGGATTGGAGACTTTGGCAGAAATGCTCAAATTGCGGGATATCGGGACGATTCTCTTCACGGGACACCTGTTATCGGAATTTTCGGTGACATATTTGAACCACTTCGACACGATTATTGATGGACCCTTTGATAAGACTAAACCAGATGTGAACCGTCGATTAATTGGCTCAACGAATCAACAAATCACTCACATGTCCAAACGATATGCATCACAAGAAAGTTGGTTCCATCGTCCAGGAGATGATGTATGTGAAGTCAATGCCACCAGAGAATCGATCGTCATGCATGGATTTTGGGAAGATGATTAAATGATGTGATAGGACATCCCAATCGCAAGGAATCCTCTAAAGAGACGGGTTTCTTGCGATTTTTTTATTGTCTATAGAAACGGTCTTTGACTGTATCAAAAAGTGTTCATTTTCAGTGACACATGCACTGAATCCCACAGGAACGAAGAGGATGTGAGAAGGCAATCAAAGGTGTCCCAAAACTGAACACCGACTGACAGAAACGCACCTTGTACTCTTCCATTTTCAAATTGACAGTTAAAATTGTATAATAATCATATAAGCATCATACAAAATGATTGATTTTCATCTTCGGGGGACCTCATGATTGCATTTATCGACATCGAAGTCAATGTTAAGAATCAACGTATATTGGATTTGGGGTGTATCAAAGACAACGGTGAAAGCCTGCACACAAATGCTGTTTTCAAGTTGATTCCGTTTGCGGGCAATGCTGATTTTTTTGTTGGCCACAACATTGTCCACCATGACTACAAGTATCTGAAACAGACCGAATTCAAGCATCATATGAGAGGGTCATCGCTCATCGATACACTCTTCTTATCAACGCTTCTTTTTCCCAAGAAGCCATATCACTCACTGGTCAAAGATGACAAGTTGGCAACAGATACCATCAACAATCCCCTAAACGATGCGAAGAACGCGAAAATCCTCTTTGAGAGCGAGATCGAAGCATTCAATCAACTCGATCGGGACATGCAAGATATTTTCTACACATTACTATACCGTGTCGAAGGGTTTCAGGGTTTCTTTGACTGCATTGGGTTCAATCGGAAGGTTAGTCATCTTGAAGAGGTTATTCAAGAGAAGTTCTACGGGAAATTATGCTCCAATGCTGAATTGACGCCTTTGATCATGCGGCATCCGATGGAACTAGCCTATGCCCTCGCTTTGATCAATACGAATGATGTGGCGTCTTTGTTGCCGCCATGGGTATTGAAAAACTATTCCTATGTCGAAACCATCCTGTTGAAACTCAGGAACACGCCATGTAGTCAAGGGTGCATTTATTGTAATCATCATCTGAGTCCAGCCATTGGACTGAAAAGATTTTTTGGGTATGATTCTTTTAGGACGTTTGATGACATCCCACTTCAGGAAAATGCGGTTCGGGCCGCTCTTGACAACAAATCATTGATTACCGTTTTTCCAACTGGTGGTGGAAAATCATTGACATTCCAACTTCCAGCAATCATGGCAAGAGAGAACACCAGAGGACTCACCGTCGTCATCTCACCGCTTCAGTCGCTGATGAAAGACCAGGTCGACAACCTTGAAGAAAAAAGCATCACTGCGGCGGTCACCATCAATGGCTTGTTAGACCCAATCCAAAGGCAAAGAGCCATTGAGAGAGTTGCTGATGGATCGGCGAGTATTCTCTATATCGCACCAGAATCCTTACGATCAAAAACGATTGAACATTTATTGATAGGAAGACATGTTGTGCGCTTTGTCATTGATGAGGCACATTGTTTTTCGACATGGGGACATGATTTCAGAGTCGATTATCTCTATATTGGTGAGTTCATCAACAATATTCAATCCAAGAAACATCTGGCGTCACCCATTCCTGTTTCCGCGTTTACAGCCACAGCCAAGAAGAATGTGATTGAAGATATCAAGGCATACTTCAAAGACAAACTTGGACTAGAGATGGCGGTTTTTCAGACCCAAAGTCAACGAACCAATCTGACATACAAAGTCTATGAAGTCGAAGACCAGCAAAAGAAATACAACTTCATGCGAAGCCTCATCGAGCAGGAAAACTGTCCGACGATTGTTTATTGTTCAAGACGAAAGATGGTTGTAGAGGTCTATCAGCGGTTGATCAACGACGGGTTCAATGCATCCTATTTCCATGGGGGCATGGACAATGAAAGCAAAGTCAATGAACAAAACAAGTTTATGAGTGGTGACACAAATGTGATGGTTGCGACATCAGCGTTTGGCATGGGTGTTGACAAGCAAGACATTGGATGTATCATTCATTACAATATTTCTGACTCACTTGAAAACTATGTGCAGGAATCCGGAAGGGCAGGCAGAGGCGAGAATGTTGACGCCAATTGTTATGTGCTTTATCATGAGGACGATCTGAACAAGCATTTTGACCTACTGAATTCATCAAAGCTCAATCATAAAGAGATCCAACAGGTTTGGAAAGCCATCAAGGATATGACAAAGCTCAGAGACACATTGTCCAGATCCGCACTGGAGATTGCTAGGTTCGCTGGCTGGGATGAGGGTATTCATGATGTCCAAACAAGGATTACAACCGCGGTTGCTGCCCTAGAGGACTCAGGATACTTGAAAAGAGGACAAAACTCCCCAAGAATCTATGCAAACAGTATTTTATCAAAGAGTGTGATTGAAGCGAATGAGAAGATCAATAACTCTGACTTGTTTACAGAAAGCGACCGTGTGATCGCCAAAAGAATCATCTCGAAACTGATCTCAAGCAAATATAAGTCAAAAGGTGATGATGAAACACCGGAAATGCGGGTAGATTATATTTCCGATGATCTGGGCATTCCCAAGGAAGCGGTCATCAGGAATATCAATGCGTTAAGAGAGATCAGTATCCTATCAGATGACAAGGACTTGAATGCCCATATCAAAGCAAATACGAAGCCGACTCAAGCACTGAAAGTGCTGAACACAAATACGCAATTGGTGTTGTTTTTGCTCGATGAGTTATCGGAAGAGGAAGCTATTTTCAACATCAAGAATCTCAATGAAAAAGCCATCGAGAGCGGAGTGAAATCGTCTATCAAGGATCTTAGGACGGTCATCAACTATCTTGATATTGAAAAAGTGATTGCATCAAAGAAGATCAACAAAGATACGCTGATGTTGTCAATCTTTGATCACATCGAGTCGACAATCGCAATGATTGAAAAACGGGAACGACTGGCGTCAATCACATTGGAGTATCTCCATCAGAAGTCCTTCGAGAGCAGGCAAAAGGAAAACGAGAACCTCGTGGCATTTTCAGTTCTTGAGATCAAGAAACACTATGAGAAGATCAAATCACTGATTGATGACGACGTGACATTACGTGATGTGGAAAGATGCCTTTATATGCTTCAAAAGTTTGGAGCCCTTCAAATTGAAGGAGGATTCTTTGTCATCTATTCACCACTGAATATTGAACGCACCATCAAGGATAACTACAAGCAATATACGAAATCGGATTACCAGAAGCTAGAAACCTTTTACCACGCCAAGATGCAGCAGATCCATATTGTTGGCGAATACGCCGCCAAAATGGTCAAGGATTACCAAAGTGCCCTTCAGTTTGTCCTGGATTACTTCACTTTTGATTACCATAATTTCCTAGATAAGTATTTTGTCGGTGAAAGACGAGATGACATCACGCACAATCTATCACCTAAAA
>JAGYLU010000038.1 GCA_018400755.1 Acholeplasmataceae bacterium | reverse complement strand
AGGTGATCTCGGTATCGTCTTCAGGACGGTTGACCGCACCAAAACGGCCAATCACCGATGGGTCGCTTGAGGTCCAAGACACGCTGACTTTGGGGTCATTGCGGTAGTCTTGTGGCAACCCCAAATGATCGGTCACATGGGTCTGATCGTCGCCTTGTGCGTAAATGATCGGTAACTGATCGATGATTTGATCAATATCATAAGTTCTTGATGATGTCAGTTCACACGCTTGCAGCAACATGGCAAAGAGCAGTATGAACGTCAATAATACGATTTTTCTCATGGTCTTGTACTCCTTAAGTGGTCTTTACGGCTCCATGTTATCACGCTTTCCTGATACTAGCAAACGTTCAGGAAAAAAAACAAGCCGGAGCTTGTTTTATCAGATAAATTCGATGATCGCCATGGGCGCCGCATCGCCGCGTCTGGGCACGGTCTTGATGATGCGGGTGTATCCACCTTGGCGGTCCTGGTAACGAGGGCCGATTTCCGAAAACAGCTTCTGAAGTGCGGTTTGCCCTTCCTTGACGTCTTCGGGACGGACGGTTTCAGCGGCCTGACGGCGCGCAGCAAGCGTTCCGGTCTTGGCCAATGTGACCATCCGGTCGGCGAGTTTCCTCAGTTCCTTGGCTTTCGCCTCGGTCGTGACGATCCGTTCATTGATGATAATGTCGGTGACCAAATCGCGTAACAATGCTTTTCTCTGGTCACTTCTGCGTCTGAGTCTGCTGTAAGCCATGATTTACTCCTTCTCTTCGTCGTCAGAAAGAATCTTGCTGTCCTTGGTGCCGCTGTTCTCGAATTCGAGACCATGCTCATTCAGCTTTTCCTTCAGTTCCTTGAAGGACTTGCGGCCAAGGCTCCTAAACCGCATGACATCTTCCTCTGTCAGACGGATGATCTGGGCGACCGTGTAGATGCCCGAACGTTTGAGACTGTTGAACAGACGGACCGATAGGTCGAGTTGTTCGATTTTCATTTCAAGTTTCTTGTTGGCGGGTTCCTCTTCCGGTTCATAGATGAACTCGGATTCGGAGGCCTGTTCGCTGATCTGGACGATCACACCAAAATAGTCAATCAGCATCTTGGATGCTGTGGCGAGCGCATTCTTCGCGCTGACGGCCCCATTGGTTTCGATGTCTAATGTCAGTTCATCCTCATCGCCGCGGGTCTTCTCAACATGATAGGAGACGCGTGAGACCGGGGTATAGATCGCATCGATCGCGATGATCGATTTCTCGCCCCGTGCGAATGTCTTGTTCTTTTCGGCATTGACGTATCCGATGCCGCGTCTGACCGTGACTTCCATGGTCAAACGGCCTTTGTCAGCGAGATGGGCGATCACCTGATCGGGATTGACAATCTCGACACCGTCAACGCTGCTGAAATCAGCTGCCGTCACCGGACCTTCGCCACTGGCGTAAAGTTCGAGTTTGGTTTCGAAATCAGGATCTTCTGAAGCGACATTGAAAATGACTTTTTTGAGATTGAGGACGATGCCCATGACGTCTTCGATGACGCCTTCCATCGTCGAAAACTCGTGTTCGACACCATCAATTTTGACGTTGACGATGGCAGCTCCGGGAAGCGATGACAAGAGGACACGTCTGAGGGCGTTGCCCAACGTGATCCCATAACCGCGTTCAAGCGGTTTGATGACGAAGCGTCCCTTGTTGCCGTCTTGCGAGAGTTCCTCGACCGCGGTCGGCTTTTCAAACTTAAGGTCTTTCACAGGGTTACCTCCTTCTCATCAGCCGCGTGGGCGTTTGGGTGGTCTGCATCCGTTATGCGGAACCGGCGTGACATCTTTAATCGCCGTAATTTCCAGGCCTGCGGCCTGCAATGAGCGGATTGCTGCCTCACGTCCGGGACCAGGTCCCTTGACGGAAACTTCAACCTTGATCATGCCGTTGTCCATCGCGGTCTTTGCTGCTGCGGTTGCTGACATCTGGGCAGCATAAGGGGTTGATTTGCGGCTACCCTTGAATCCGAGTGTACCGGCGCTGCTCCATGTGATGGCATTGCCATCCATGTCAGTGATGGTGACGATGGTGTTATTGAACGTCGTGTGGATATGTGCCACACCAAGAGGAACATTCTTCCTGACCTTGCGTTTGGTTGTTCTTTTGCGTGCCATGATTCATTCCTCCTATTTCTTCTTCGCAATAGCGCCTTTTGATTTGCCCTTGCGCGTATGCGCATTGTTGCGCGTGTTCTGACCGCGCACGGGCAGGCCCTTGCGGTGACGGATGCCCCTATACGAACCGATTTCCATGAGGCGTTTGATGTTCAACGTGACTTCACGTCTGAGGTCACCCTCGACGGTGTACTTGTTGATTTCGGTTCTGATGCGGTTCAGTTCGTCTTCTGTGAGCGCCTTGACACGTGTTTCTTCGCTCACTTCGGCATCCTTGAGGATCTGTCTTGCAATGGACGGACCAATGCCATAGATATAAGTCAATGAGATGACAACCCGTTTATCACGGGGAATGTCAACACCTGCGATTCTAGCCATAGTTCCTCCTGTTTAACCTTGTCTTTGGTTATGTCTTCTATTTTTCTTGTTGATGACATACACTCTGCCTTTGCGGCGGACGATGATGTCGTCTTCACTGCGTTTCTTGACTGACGCTCTTACTTTCATTGTGCGTGTCCTCCTTATTTGCGGCGGTACGTGATACGGCCGCGCGTGAGATCGTATGGTGACAACTCAACAACAACTTTGTCACCAGGTAAAATGCGTATGTTATGCATGCGGATTTTACCGGATACGTGTGCCAGGACAATATGTCCATTGGCAATCAGTTCAACTTTGAACTTCGTGTTTGGCATCACTTCTATGACTTTGGCTTCGACTTCAATCAAATCTTCTCTTGCCATGGGATCACTCCTTTTCGAATGCTGTCAGAATCTCATAACCGTGCTCGGTCACCACAATCATGTGCTCGAAATGGGCACTGGGCTTGCGGTCGGTGGTCACGGTTGTCCAATTGTCTTTGAGCACTTTGACGTGCTTCGTTCCCATGTTGACCATGGGTTCGACACAAAATGTCATTCCGGGTTTCAGGATGGGACCTTGTCCGGGAGGGCCGAAATTGGGAACATAGGGTTCCTCATGAAGATCTCGTCCGATGCCATGTCCGGTGAAATCCTCGACGATGCCATAACCGTATGGTTTCACATAGGATTCGATGGCATGGGAGATATCGGAGACATGACGTCCCGGCTGGACCATCTGTAGCCCAACCTCGAGCGCTTGTTTGGTGACATCCAAAAGTGCTTGAAGCGCATCGCTGATCGTTCCGACGGGATAGGTTGTTGCCGAGTCGGCATGATACCCTTTGTAATTGACACCGAAGTCAAGGGTGACGATATCGCCTTCCTTGAGGATACGGGCGTCAGAGGGAATGCCGTGGACAACGGTTTCGTTGACCGAGGCACAAATCGATCCCGGAAATCCATGATAGCCCTTGAACGAGGGAATACCGTCTTGGGCGATGATGTGCGCTTCGGCCAGACGGTCGAGTTCGCCAGTCGATATGCCGGGACGGATGTGCGTCTCTAGCATTTGTCTGGTCGATTCAAGGATTCGTCCGGCCTGGCGCATCAGTGAGATTTCTCTTTCCGACTTGATGTGGATCATGGTGCCACACCCAGCGCGTCCATGACGGCCTGATGCGTGTCTTCCATGGTGCCGCTTCCGTCAATGATGTGGAGGAACGGTTTGTCTTTGTAATGATCGATGACCGGGGCCGTGAGATCATTATAGATCTTCAGACGGCGACGGACAGTCTCTTTCATATCGTCTTCCCGTTGAATCAGGGGTGCCCCACAAACATCACAGACGCCTTCGTTGTTCGGTTTTTTGTGCAAGACGTGGTACACAGCGCCACACGATGAACAGACCCGTCTGCCGGCAATGCGGTCAATGGTCAGTTCATCGGGTGCCGAAATATTGATCACAGCATCCAACGTCAGGTTCAAATCATCCAGCATGACATCAAAGGCCTCAGCCTGATTGATGTTTCTTGGATACCCGTCGAAGAGAAACCCTTGGTTTGGGTCTTGCTTCGACAAACGTTGTCTGACAATCTTGTTGGTGATATCGTCAGGGACGAGCTCACCACGGTTGATGTATGACTTCGCGATTGCCCCGATCGGATCATCGGTTTCAAACATGTCTCTGAAGATCGCACCCGTGGAGATGTGCGAGATGCCAAACATGTCAATCAATCGCTCGGACTCGGTGCCCTTCCCGACGCCGGGAGGACCCATAATCACGATTCGCATGGTCGCGAACTTACTTGAAGATGCCGCTGTACTCGTTCTGTTTGGCATCGTTTTCAACCTGTTGGGTTGTTTCAATGGCAACACCGACGATGATCAGGAGGCTTGTTCCGCCAAGCGTGATCGCTTGGGCTTCAGTACCAGTAAATCCGAAGACAATGGATGTCAGAATCGGAAGAATGGCCAAGGTGACGAGATAGATCGTTCCGATCACCGTGATCTTGAAGAGCAGTTTCGCCACATAATCTTTCGTATCCTGACCTGGTCTGACCCCAGGCACATAAGCATTTGACTTCGAAAGGTTGTTGGAAATCTTTTCCGGATTGACCGTCAAGAACGAGTAGAAGAAGCTAAACACCACAATCAGGACGACATACATGATGAAGCCGATCGGTTGCCTTGAATCAAACATGCTGTTGATCCAGGCCGAAAACCCTGAAGTGCCACTCGCGCCTGAGAAGCCAATGATGGTGAGCGGAATGCTCATGATGGTCTGGGCGAAGATGACGGGAATGACCCCGGCGCTGTTGATGCGCATCGGGATATTGGAGTCGCTCTTGCCTTGTCGGTTCGCATATTGGACGGGAATCTTTCTGACCGCAATCTGCATATAGACAACACCTAACAAAATACCGAAATAAAGCAGTAGAATCAGGACAAACCAAAGGACAGTCCAACCGGTCCGGACATCAGCCACAATGTACTTGGTCCACAACGTGGTCCACATCGTGGGAAGTGAGGTCACAATCCCGGCAACAATCAACATCGATGTTCCGTTTCCGACACCTTTTTTGGTGATCATGTCAGCAAGCCAGATGGCAAGCGCTGTCCCACCGGCGATCACGATCGCCATATAGATGTAGAAGACATACTTGAACTGACTGATGAGGGTTCCCTCAAGCGCAGGAATGAAGACACTCCCGTTGTTTGAGATCCCGATGATCAGGGCAAACCCTTGCATGAATGCCAGGGCAACGGCGCCATAACGCGTATAACGGTTGATTTTGGCTTTCCCGGATTCCCCTTGTTCGCTCCATTCCTTGAACTGCGGAATGACCATCTGCAAAAGCTGGATGGCAATGGATGCGGTAATGTAGGGCGAGATACCGAGGGCCATGATCGAGAACCGTTCGAGGGCTTGTCCTGAGAAGTTGTTCAAGATGGCGACAAACGATCCGGACGTGTTCATGAAGCGAGTGATCGATGCGGTATCAAAGAGTGGTACCGTGATATGGCTTCCGATACGGACAACCAGGATGATGAGAAGCGTGAACGCCAGTCTCAACATGACTGTCTTGTTACTGAGAACGCGTTTGATCCTTAACCACACGTCAAATCACCTCTGCTGTTCCACCGGCTGCGACGATGGCTGCCTCGGCAGCCTTGGAGAAGACGTTCGCTTTGACGGTTAATTTCTTTTCGAGCGTGCCATTGGCGAGAATCTTGACGCCCGACTTCAGTTTTTTAAGGACGTTTCTTGCGACCAAGACGTCCGGTGTCACGACTTCACCTTCTTCAAAAAGGTTCAGATCGCTCAAATTGACAACGGCGTACTCTTTGCGATTGATGTTTTTGAATCCGCGTTTGGGGATACTTTGGAACAATGGCAACTGTCCGCCTTCAAATCCGGGACGGGGTCCGCCACCAGAACGTGCAAGCTGACCTTTGTCACCTTTACCTGAAGTCATTCCCTTTCCGCTGCCGGGACCACGACCAAGTCTCTTACGACTCTTGCGGGCACCGGGGACGGGTTTCAATTCATTCAACATGGGTTCTCCTCCTTACTCTGTTTCTGTCACGGAAACCATGTGTGAAATGGTCTTGATCATCCCGCGAATGGCTTCGTTATCCTCTTTGACAACAACTTGATTGATCTTCTTCAGGCCTAGTGCCTTGGCTGTTTTGACCTGGTTCGGACGACGTCCGATCAGGCTCTTTTTCAATGTGACTTCGAGTTTCATCATATCAGCTCCGAGACATCGCGGCCCCTGAGGGCGGCGACCTGTTCGATCGTTCTCAGTTCCTTGAGCCCGGCAAACGTGGCGCGAACCATGTTGATAGGCGTGCTGGATCCGATAGACTTCGACAGGATATCGTTGATGCCGGCGAGTTCGAAGACAGCGCGGACCGCGCCGCCGGCGATGATGCCGGTTCCTTCTGACGCCGGTTTCAAGAAGACCTTGCCAGCGCCATATGTTCCAGTGACAGCATGAGGAATCGTCGACTTGGCGATAGGGACTTCCATAAGGTTGTTCTTCGCGGCTTCGATTGCCTTCTTGATGGCATCAGGAACTTCCTGGGCCTTACCGGTACCAAAACCGACCTGACCCTTCTTATTGCCAATAACGACGAGGGCTGCGAAACGGAAACGACGTCCGCCTTTGACAACCTTGGTGACACGATTGATCGCGACAACCTGCTCTTCGTATTGCTTTTCCTGTTGTTCTTCACGATTGTAATTTCTTCTGGCCATGTGTCAGTCCTCCTTAGAATTGCAGGCCCGCGGCGCGTGCTGCGTCAGCGAGTGCCTTGATCCGTCCGTGGTAGAGATAACCACTTCGGTCGAAGACAACGCCCGTCACACCACCGGCGAGTGCTTTTTCGGCAATCAGCTTTCCAACGGCCTTGGCGGCTTCGATGTTGGAATGCGAGAGGCCTGCTTCCTGGCTGCGTGCGGCAAACAATGTTGTCTGGTTGACATCGTCGATCACCTGCGCGTAAATGGCCTTGTTTGAACGGTAAACGGAAAGCCTTGGCCGTTCTGCCGTCCCTTGGATGATTTTGCGGATCCTGAGATGCCTTTTCTGTCTTGAGTCGTTCTTTGATATTTTCTTGATCACAGCATAATCCTCCTTTACTTGGCAGTCTTACCGGCTTTGCGCGGCACATATTCATCCACGTACCGAATGCCTTTACCGAGATACGGTTCGGGCTTGCGGACGCTTCTGATCTTGGCTGCGAATTCGCCGACAACTTGTTTGTCAATCCCTTCAATCAGGACATTGACGTTCTTGGTCACGGTCACTTGGACCTCTTCGGGAATCGGAAGTTCGACAGGATGGGAATAACCCATATTGAGAACAACCAATTGGCCCTGAACAGTGGCTCTGTATCCGACACCGCGGATTTCAAGGTTCTTCTTGAAACCATCGGTGACGCCAGTCACCATGTTCTGGAGCAACGCCCGGGTGGTGCCGTGAATCTTGCGCATGAAAATGTCATTGTTCGGACGGGCAACCTTCAGTTCGGACCCCTCCAAGGTAATCGATAATCTTTGATTGAAACCGAATTCAAGTGCGCCCTTCGGACCTTTGACAATCACGAAGTTATCCGGTTGGATGGTGATCTGGACAGAAGCGGGAACTTGAATCGTCTTATTGCCTATGCGTGACATATGTTCCTCCTTCTACCAGACATACGCGAGCACTTCGCCGCCCATTTGGGCAAGACGTGCTTCTCGGTCTGTCATGATGCCTTTGGATGTTGAGATCAGGGCGATGCCAAGTCCGTTTAGGACTCTGGGCAAGTCGCTGGCCGACGTATAGACGCGAAGTCCTGGTTTCGATATCCTTTTAAGTCCCTTGATGACGCGTTCTTTGGAAGGCGTGTATTTCAAAGTGACAACGATTTTGCCCTGGACACCGCTCTTCACCTGGGTGAAATCGACGATGAACCCTTCTTTTCTGAGCACGGACAAAATATCCGATTTCAGTCTGGACGCCGGCATTTCCACTTTTTCATGACGCATTCTGTTTGCGTTGCGGATGCGTGTGAGCATGTCCGCGATTGGATCAGTCATAACCATGGTTCTTCCTCCTGTTTACCAGCTTGCCTTTTTGACACCGGGCAGCTCGCCTTTATGTGCCAATTCACGGAATGTTAACCGTGAGAGGCCGAACTTGCGCATATAACCACGGGGACGTCCATCAATGGCGTCACGGTTTCTGACCCGTGTCGCCGAGGCATCCCTCGGGAGCTTCTGCAATGCCAGATAATCACCTTTCGCCTTCAGTTCAGCAACCTTCTCGCGGTAACGTTCAACCACGATCTTGCGCTTCTCGTTCTTGACGATTTTAGATTTTTTTGCCATAATGCGCCTCCTACTTCTTAAACGGCATGCCGAGTTGGGAGAGCAATGCTCTGCCTTCCTGATCGGTCTTTGCCGTTGTGACGATGACGATGTCCATGCCACGAACCTTTTTGACTTTGTCAAGGCTGATTTCCGGGAAAATGATCTGTTCACGGATTCCGACGGTGTAATTGCCCCGTCCGTCAAACGCATTGGATGAGATACCGCGGAAGTCGCGGACCCGTGGCAATGCGATCGCAATGAGCTTCTCTAGGAAGTAATACATGCGTTCGCCGCGCAAGGTGACCTTGACGCCAATCGGCATGCCTTCTCTCAGTTTGAAGTTCGAGATCGATTTCTTGGCTTTGGTGATGACCGGCTTCTGACCGGTGATCGCTGTCAATTCCTCGACAGCGTCATCCAGCACCTTGGGGTTGAAGACGGCGTCGCCAACACCCATGTTGACGACAACTTTTTCAATCCGTGGGGCTTCCATGACGGATGTGTAGTTGAATGCCTTAATCAGTTCGGGTTTGACAACGTGTTCGTATTTTTCTCTGATTGCGCTCATTGTTCAAACTCCTTATTTATCAATTTGCACTTTCGAACGGGTCGAAAAGCGCACTTTTTTGCCATCAACTTCCTGCATGTACACACGTGTGGGAAGTCCGGTCTTGGGGTCAACCAACTGGACGTTGGATACATGGATCGGCGCTTCTTTTTCAAGAATGCCACCCTTGTCATTTTCCTTTGTCGGACGCTGATGCTTCTTGATGATGTTGACACCTTCGACCAATACGCGTTCAGTCTTTGTGTAGACTTTGATGACGCGTCCGGTTTTGCGGGTTTTGTTGCCTTTTTTGTCGACTGTGAATTTGTCGCGTCCCGCGATCACTGCGACGGTGTCTCCGGCTTTGATAGTCATATGACGTGACCTCCTTTACAGTACTTCAGGGGCGAGAGAGAGAATCTTCATGAAGTTCTTTTCCCTGAGCTCTCTGGCCACTGGCCCGAAAATGCGGGTTCCCCGCGGATTCATGTCGTCCTTGATGATGACAGCGGCATTCTCGTCGAAACGGATATAGGATCCGTCCGGACGACGCAAGCCATGTCTGGTCCGAACGATGACAGCCCTGAGGACTTCACCCTTCTTGACAAGACCGGCTGGGGTTGCCTTCTTCACCGTGACGACCACAACATCACCGATGTTGGCGTAACGACGCCCGGAACCACCGAGCACCTTGATGACGAGGACTTCCTTGGCGCCACTGTTGTCAGCGACGGCGAGTCTGCTTTCTTGTTGGATCATGTTCTCGTCCTCCTTACACCAGATCGGCTTTGGCGACGACTTCCAAGAGACGGAATCTCTTGGTTCTCGACAAAGGTCTGGTTTCCATGATGGTCACGGTGTCGCCGATACCGGCGAGACCTTGTTCATCATGCACATGATACTTCTTGGACACCTTGACCCGTTTCCCATATAGCGGAGACTTCTTGTAGGTGTTGATGACGACGGTGATTGTCTTGTCCATCTTGTCGGATACGACTGTTCCCGTATAGACTTTTCTGTTATTACGTTCCATGGTATCCTCCTTATTCCGCGCGTTCGCTGATGATTGTCTTCATCTGAGCGATCATCTTCTTAACGATGCTGATGCGGGCTGTGTTCTCAAGCTGTCCGACAGCGAGCTGAAAGCGCAGGTTGAACAGTTCCGCCTTAAGTTCGACGATGCGTTTTTCAAGATCACTCGTGCTGATCTTTCTGATATCTGCGGCTTTCACGCTTGTTCACCTCGTTTGACGATTTTGGTCTTGATCGGCAACTTGTGCGATGCCAGACGGAGCGCTTCCTTGGCGATGGCTTCGGAAACACCGTTGACTTCGAACATGATCTTGCCTTCCTTCACGACCGCAACCCAATGATCCGGGGCGCCTTTACCGGAGCCCATGCGGACTTCCAAAGGCTTCTTGGTTTTCGCAAGATGCGGGAAGATGTTGATCCAGACCTTACCGACACGTTTCATGTGTCTGGTGATGGCGATACGGGCGGACTCGATCTGTCGGTTCGTGATCCAGGCGCCTTCCTGTGCGACCAGGGCGAAATCGCCATTCAGGATTTCATTGCGTCCCTTGGCCAGCCCTTCATAGCTGACACGGTGAGGACGACGGAATTTGGTGCGTTTGGGCATCAACATGGTTATTTGCCTCCCCTGTTGTTTCTGCCGCGACCACGGTCACGACGTTCCGGACGGGGTGCTCTTTGGTCCTGGATCCTGAGGTTTTCCTCCCTGGTTTGTCCGGGTAGGACTTCACCGTTATAGATCCAGACCTTGACGCCTAGGATGCCGTATGTGGTGTGGGCGTTGGTTGCTGCGTAGTCAATGTCCGCACGTAATGTGTGAAGCGGGACCTGACCTTCGGAATAGCCTTCGCTACGAGCGATTTCAGCGCCGCCAAGACGTCCTGAAACGAGCGTCTTGCAGCCTTTGGCGCCAGATTTGAGGGCGCGCTGCATCGCAATCTTCTGTGCCCGTCTGAATGACGCGCGGTTTTCGAGTTGTTCGGCGATGCTCTGGGCAACGAGGCTTGCGACCCGTTCCGGACGTCTGATCTCAACAACGTTGAAGACGATTTCCTTGCCCGTCATCTTTTCGATTTTCTCGACAGCTTTTTTCTTGGTTTCGGCGTCACGTCCAATGACGACGCCAGGTTTTGCCGTGTGCAGGATAATCTTGACGCGGTCACTGCCGCCTTTACCCTTCATGCGTTCGATTTCGATATGAGACACAGCGGCTTTTTTGTAGAAATCATTGAGGAACGTGCGAATCATCGCATCTTCTTTGACGAGTGCCGGAACGAAGCGCTTTTCAGCGAACCATTTCGAATCCCAGTCGCGGATGATCCCAAGACGCATTCCAATCGGATGAACTTTCTGACCCATGTGCTCTCACCTACTCTCTTTCTGCGACAACCACGGTCACGTGGCTTGTGCGCTTCTTGATGATGTCGCCGCGGCCTTTGGCTCTTGGCAACAATCTCTTGATGCGGACACCTTCATTGACGAAGGCTTCCTTGACGTATAAGTGTTCCGCGTTGGCATTGTTGTTATGCTCCGCGTTCGCGATGGCGCTGTTGAGCACCTTCAAGATGATCGGAGATGCGCCGCGGGGGGTGAACATCAGGATGGCCTGAGCTTCCTTGATATCTTTCCCGCGAATCAGGTCGATGACCAGACGGGCTTTGCGGGGCGCGATGCGAACGGTCTTTGCAATTGCTTTGCTTTCCATAGTCATATCTCCTGTGCTCACTTCTTCTTGGCTTTCTTGTCGCCCTTGTCATGCCCGCGATAAGTGCGGGTCGGAGCGAACTCGCCAAGCTTGTGGCCAACCATGTCTTCCGTCACGTACACGGGAACATGTTCCTTGCCGTTATAAACGGCGATGGTGTGACCGATGAAATCGGGGAACACAGTGGATCGGCGCGACCAGGTCTGGATGACTCTTTTTTCGTTTGCCGCATTTTGTTTTTGAACCTTCTTCAAGAGATGGTCGTCGCAAAATGGTCCTTTTTTGATTGAACGTGCCATATTCTTCCTCCTACTTCGTGCGACGGCGGACGATTAGATCGTTCGACGCTTTGTTGTTCTTGCGTGTCGTCACACCACGTGCTTTCTTACCCCAAGGGGTCATTGGTGATTTTCTACCGATTGGTGCTCTGCCCTCACCACCACCATGGGGGTGGTCATTGGGGTTCATGACGGAGCCTCTGACCGTCGGACGAATGCCCATGTGGCGCGTCCGACCGGCTTTGCCGATGTTGACGAGCTCCCATGATTCGTTACCGACAGAACCGATAGTGGCACGGCATGTGCCGAGAATCTTTCTGACCTCGCCGGACTGGAGTCTGACAAGAACGTACTTTTCCTCACGGCCGAGAATCTGTGCGGAAGCACCGGCGCTGCGGGCGATCTGCCCGCCCTTGCCGGGGTGGAGTTCAATGTTGTGGACAACGGTACCGACAGGGATGTTCATGATCGGCATCGCGTTGCCGGTCTTGATATCAACCTGTGATCCGGAAACGATGACCTGACCGACCTTGACGCCCTTAGGGGCAAGGATGTAACGCTTTTCGCCGTCAGCATATGTGATCAGGGCGATGTTCGCGCTCCGGTTGGGATCGTACTCAATCGATGAGACTTTTCCGTTGATGTCGTCCTTGTTACGCTTGAAATCGATGACTCGATATTTTCTTTTCGCGCCGCCGCCGATATGGCGAACTGTGATCTTTCCTTGGTTGTTGCGTCCTCCGGAGCGAGAGAATGGCTCGAGTAGTGATTTTTCAGGAGTAGATGTGGTGATTTCGTCGTACGAGAGAACGCTCATATTGCGTCTGCCGTTCGTGGTTGGTTTGTATTTTTTAACCGCCATTGTGGTTAAACCTCCTCTAGTCTTTCACTAAACGTTGAAAGCGTCGATCTTCTGGCCCTCAGGCAATTGGACAATCGCTTTCTTGTATGCCGACTTATATCCTTCATGCTTGCCCATGCGCTTGAACTTCGGCAACATATTGATGGTGTTGACGGAGAGCACCTTGACTTCGAAGATGGCTTCGACGGCTTTCTTGATTTCGACCTTGTTGGCTTTCCGGTCGACCTTGAATGTGTACTTGTTCTGGCTTTCGATCAGCTTCGTGCTTTGCTCGGTGATGATCGGCGCCTTGAGAATGTCGTAATACTTAGTCATTTCCGAGGACCTCCTCAAAGTATTCTGCCGCATCTTTGGTGATGATCAGGTTTCTGTTGTTGAGCAGATCATAGACGCTGACGTGCCCGGCGAGCGCGAATGCGACGTTCGGAAGGTTCCTGGCGGCGCGAACCGCTTCTTCAGTGAAGGTGGTGGCAACGACAATCGTCTTGCCCTCGACACCGAGGTCTTTCAGGAACTTGGTGAAAACTTTGGTCTTCGCATCTTCGATGGCGACGGTCTCGACGAGTTTGAACTGTCCGAGAACGACGTGATGGGAGAGCGCGGAACGCAGCGCGAGCTGGCGTACCTTCTGGTTGATCTTGACCGCATAGCTGCGTGGTGTCGGTCCGAAGACCACACCGCCGCCGCGCCATTGCGGGGAACGGATCGATCCTTGACGGGCTCGGCCGGTGCCTTTTTGGCGCCATGGCTTTCTGCCGCCGCCTCTGATCTCACCGCGGTTCTTGACATCGTGGGTCCCTTGTCTCATCGCTGCCCGTTGGGCGTTGACGACGTCGAAGAGTGCCTGCTTGTGCGGCTCGATGCCGAAGACATAATCGGACAAGGTCACGTCAGCCACTTTGCTTCCGGACAGGTTCATAAGTTCGAATGTTGGCATGCTGTTTCCTCCTCCTATTTGCCGTGCTTGACGGTGGAGCGAACGACGACAAGACCTTTGTTCGGTCCAGGGACGCTGCCACTGATGAGCAACAACTGATTTTCTGTATCCACGGTCACGATCTTCAGATTCTGGATCGTCACCTGTTCGGCGCCCATGTGTCCAGGCAGATTCTTGCCTTTGAGCTTGCCTTTGACCGCGCCCATCGAACCGGGTCCGCGGTGGTATCTCGAACCATGGGTCATGGGTCCGCGATGTTGGTTGTGGCGCTTGATGTTACCTTCAAATCCTTTACCCTTTGACGTCCCGGTGACGTCAACAGCTTCACCAGCGGTGAACATGTCGGGAGCAACATCTTTGCCCACCTCAATCATTGCCAGTTCGTTGTTAAGCTCTTCTTTAAAGCGGATTTCCTTAATGAAGCGCTTAGGCGCCGTGCCGGCTTTTTTCACATGCCCTGTGGCGGGCCTGTTACTGAGCGATTCCCGTTTCGATTCGAAGCCGATCTGGGTTGCGACATATCCGTCGGTCTCAACAGTCTTCTGTTGAAGGACCACGTTGTCGGCCACATCGATAACGGTGACTGGAACAAGGACGCCATTCTCATCGAAAATCTGCGTCATGCCCAGCTTTCTACCTAAGATTCCTTTGGCCATGGTTTAACTCCTTTTTGATTTGTTATTTCTTGAGCACGATGTCGATGCCGGAAGGCAGATCGATATCCATCAATGCACTGATCGTCTTGGGATTCGGATCAACAATCTGGATCAGACGCTTGTGGGTTCTGCGTTCGAACTGCTCGCGCGAATCCTTATTCACGTGAGGGGAACGCAGGATCGTGAAGATTTCTTTTTCGGTCGGTAGCGGAATGGGTCCCTGGACGGTTGCCCCGGTCCTTAATGCGCTATCGACAATCTTCTTCGCAGCCTGGTCAAGCAAACGGTGATCGTAAGCCTTCAAACGAATCTTGATTACATCTTTTGCCATTGTTCATAGCTCCTTTCGCCTATAATCTTGTATAGACTTGCTCCACGGGAAAACCCGACACGTAGACAACGGCTATCCGTGTGTCAACAACCTCCCATTTCACAGCCCTGCTCTTTACACGAGCGTATATCATTATACAAAAAAAAGGGGTTGAAGACAACCCTTTTGGTTTATTTTGTCTGCGATGTCCTGATTATCCCCGAATATTGTGGATAAAAAGAGCGATTTCATTGCTTTACCGGGATCATTGTGTCCAAAACAGCCATACGCCTTGCGTGAACCCCTTTGTATTTGTCCTTGTTCCCGAGAAACCCATCGATCACGGTTGCGACC
>JAGYLU010000037.1 GCA_018400755.1 Acholeplasmataceae bacterium | reverse complement strand
ATGGGTACAAATGAGTTTGCTTGTGCAAACCCTGATGCTATGTGAATCGCGCTGAGCACGATAGGCTGAATCAGTGGTGACCCGTACGGGGTTCGAACCCGTGAATGCATGCGTGAAAGGCATGTGAGTTAACCATTTCTCCAACGGGCCAGCTGGCGGAGTAGGAGGGATTTGAACCCTCGCACCGGTCTCCCGATCTACACCCTTAGCAGGGGCGCCTCTTCAGCCACTTGAGTACTACTCCAGCTTCTATATTGGCGCAATTGTGCGCCTATATAGAATAGCGTATTTATAGTTGTTTTGTCAACTCATTTTGCATCTTTCAGCATGGTGAGTCCGACTTTTCCGCGGTCAAGATCAATCTTCAAGACATAAACCTTGACGATGTCACCGACGTTCAAAACATCTTTGGGATGCTTGATGAATCGTTTTGAGATCTTGGAAACATGAAGCAGTCCATCTTCCTTCAATCCAATGTCGACAAACGCTCCAAAGTCAACGACGTTTCTGACTGTGCCTTCTAATTCCATGCCGATGGAAAGATCATCAATCTTCAAGATATCAGATCTGAGGAGCGGTTGGGCAAATTGGTCACGGGGATCCCTAAGCGGTTGGATGAATGCATCAAGGATGTCATTCAAGGTATATGAATCGACTTCCAACTCTTTTTGAAGGGCTTTCCTGTCGATGGTCTTGATGATGTCTTTGACAGCATCTTTTCCAAACATCGAGCCATCGATCTGATACCGTTTCATGATGGCCTTGGCAACCGAATAGGACTCCGGATGGACAGAGGTCATATCAAGGACCTCGCTGCCGTCTGGGATCCTTAGAAATCCCGCTGCCTGCTCATAGGACTTCTGTCCAAGATGCGGAACGTCAAGAAGATCTTGCCTGGTGGTGAAACGTCCGAGCTTGTCACGGTGCTTCACGATGTTCTCGGCACTTGACTTATTCAAGCCCGAGACATACATCAATAGCGCTTTGGAGGCGGTATTGACATTGACCCCGACCTGGTTCACCGCCTGGGTGACGACAAAGTTCAGGGATTCATTGAGCTTCTTAGGCGTCACGTCATGCTGATACTGACCGACACCAATCGACTTCGGATCGATCTTCACGAGTTCCGAAAGCGGATCTTGAAGACGTCTGGCAATTGAGGCCGCACTGCGTTCCTCGACTGAGAAATCAGGAAATTCCTCGCGGGCAAGCTCGCTTGCTGAATAGACCGACGCTCCGGCCTCATTCACGATCACATACTGAACCGAAAGCTTCAGTTCCTTGATCATCTCGGCGATGAAACTTTCTGTTTCACGGGACGCTGTCCCGTTTCCAATCGCAATCAGTTCCACGTTGTGCTTATGGATCAGCTGGAACAGCTTCTTCCTCGAATCCTTGACAAGCGCTTCATCGGCGGTATGACCCTTTTGTTTCTCATGGGGATAGATGACCCCTTTTTCGAGCACAGTGCCCTGCGGGTTCACCACCGATAGTTTACAACCGGTACGAAACGCTGGGTCAACACCAAGCACGGTCCGCCCTTTGAGCGGTGGCTGCAAAAGCAGTTTCTGGAGATTGTCCGAGAACACATCAATCGCTTGTTCCTCGGCCATCTCGGTCAGTTCGCTTCTGACTTCCCGTTCCAAAGAAGGATAGATCAGACGTTTGATCGCGTCTTCGATCGCTTTCTTGAAGTAGGGTGTCACCGGCGCGCTCTCATCTCTGATGTAGCGCTTTTCAAGATAAGCTTGCATCCGGTCCTTGTCGAGTTCGACCTTGACAGTGACAATCTTTTCTTTTTCGGCCCGGTTGATGGCCAACACCCGGTGGGGTTTGACTTGTTTGACCGGTTCCGAGTACTCATAGTACATCTCATAGACTTTACGCGGATCTTCGGCGTTCTTCTTCACGGCCGTGATGATTGTCCCGAAGTTTTGCATGTCCTCACGCAGTGATTTGCGGTCATTGGCGTCATCGCTGATCATTTCGGCGATGATGTACATGGCCCCTTCGATCGCCTCATCAACGCTCTTGACCTGATCGTTGATGAATGTCTCGGCTTCTTTCCGGATATCTTCGTGCAAGAACAGCATCATCCACGTGGCCAAAGGCTCAAGACCCTTGGCGATCGCTTCGGTCGCCTTGGTCTTTTTCTTTTCCTTGTATGGACGATACAAATCCTCAACCTCGACCAGTTTCTGCGCCGCGAGGATCTCTTGTTTCAAGTCTTCTGTGAGCATGCCTTTCTCGTCGATCAGACGCATGACATCCTCTTTGCGTTTCAAAAGACTGTTCTGATATTCCCAGGTCTTGTGGATCTCATTGATCTGTTCTTCGTCAAGACCTCCGGTCGCTTCCTTGCGGTAACGGGCGATAAAGGGGATGGTGTTACCCTCATCAAGCAAAGAAAGCACCGCGAGGATGCGTTTTTCATTGATGCCAGTTGAATCCTTGATGTCTTTGATGATTTGTTCGTTCATAGTGACTCTCCTTATTAAAACACAAAAGGGCATCGCCCTTGGGTGCCATGCTATTCGATTTTGCCTAGGTCCTGGACAATCCAGGATGCAACGGTCGTTGATTCAAACATGTTGTCTTCGCTTTCCGGTCTGAACACGAGCAATTGGTTGTCTCGCTCAGCCGAAAGGCCAAGGTGCTCAATCGCTGCGATCTCTGTCAAAGCATCCGCGGTCTCATCATCCAAGTCAATCAGGAAGAAGGCGCGTGACTCAAAATCAGGAATCGCTTCAATGGCTGTTTTGATGTCTTCATTCACATCGGAGGAACGATAGAGATAAACATAGATCGTCTGGCCTGCCTCATCATCATAGAGCTTATCCGCAACATCTTCGTATCCGTCATTGTCAAGGAAGTATTCAAAGTTGCCAAACGTTCCAAAGCCATCATCCTCAGTCATGATGGTCAAATCCGCCAAAGTGATGTGGGTATAGCCGTCATAGACCGAATCGGCGTCATCGCCGCCAATTGAGTTGATCGCGAAGACAACCGCGACCACGACAATCGTGACAACCAGACCAATCAGGCCGTACTTGTATAACAGTTGTTCAGCTTTGCTAGGCACACGGTCACGAGGTTTGACCTCTTTTTCGACACGGGTGGCTTTGAAGCTTTTTGTCTGATGTTGTTGTTTCTGGTGATTGTGATTTTGTTTTTTTTGTTTTTGGACTCTCGCCATGATGTCACATCCTATCCAATTAAAAATTATATATGATTATCCCTGCAATTACAAATACTATGGCGAATTATGTGACACCCGTTCAAGAACGGCAAACGCCATGGCATGCGCCTTGGTATGGGAAATCGACAGATGAATCAGGTATCCGTCTTGCAAATGCGCGGTTTCGACGAACGGTTTTCCAGAGGAATCATTGATGATCGAGAAATCACGGTAGTTGGTCTTTCCATCCCGTGTTGGAAAGACTTTGAACAACGCTTCCTTGGCGGCGAAGCGGCCGCCTAGAAACGTCAGTCTCCTTGAGGGATCCGCGATATTCTCATAGAAGGTGCGTTCATGATCGGAGAGGATACGCCTCACAAAGCGGTCATCCGCGACTTCCTCGATCCGTTTCAGTTCGACCAGATCAACCCCGACAGCCTCAATCATGACATGTCTTCCTCCCTGATCTTCTGGGCGATGTCCTTGACCTTCACCAACCGGTGGTTGAGACCGGAACGGCTGATTGACTCCCCGTACATCTCCTGGTAATGGATGACAAGCTCGCTCAGGCTCGCTTCCGGATACGTCTTTCTGAGGTTGATGACCTCTTTTGTCTTCTGGTCAAGCTCCATATAGTAAGACTCAATCAGTTCGATATCCCTGATCTGGTCATTGGCCGCGACAATGGTCTTCTTCTCGTTGGCGATCTCGCAGTTCATCACGCGGTTGATCGAGTTGTTGAAATCCCGTTTGATCCTCAGGTCCTCATACTTGAAGACCGCGTTTTGTGCCCCGGTGAGCTGAATGAAGTCACTGATGCTTTCCGCGTCCTTCAGATAACAGATGAAGCCCTTGCGGCGGTTGATGATCCTGGCGTTCAGGCCAAAATGGTTCATCAGATGCTGCAGGAAGACAATCTGGTCTGGCGTACCGGCATAAATCTCAAGATGATACTCAGCGGTCTTCGGATGATTGACCGACCCTTTGGCCAGAAACGCCGCTCTCAGATACGCCCGCTTCTGTTCGTCAGAACGGGTCAACAGTTCCTGACTTGAGATCGGATCCTCAAAAAGGGCGTGTTCGTTGACGATGTCCTCGACCTTTGAGGTGAGCCTGACAATGATTGTCTGGCGTTGTTTGAGTCTGACTTCCTTTTTCGTGATCAACGACGTCTGTGCCTGATAGAGCGCTCTTGTCAGCTGCAAGAACCGTTTGGCAACCGTCGGACTAGACGTCTGGAAGTCAAGCATCTTCGCTTTGTGTTCGATATGAAACTCCGTGCACAGGTTCAAAAACGCGGCGAACTCAGCGAGCTGTTCGTCGGTCGTTGCGGGAAGACTGACAAGTTCTTCCTTGACTGTGCGTGAGAAACTCATGATTATTCAAACGTCTCAAGATATTTCAAGACATTCTGGGTGGCGACCGCACCGTCACCGGTCGCGGTCACGACCTGACGGATTTGCTTGTTGATGACATCACCAGCAGCGAAAATACCGGGAACTTTGGTCTCAAGCCGTTCGTTTGTCTCGATATATCCATAATCGGTGGTGATCCCCAGATGCTTGACCATATCGGTCACGGGAATCATGCCGACGTATTCAAAAGCACCATCGGCGTCAATGCTGGTTTCAACACCGTCGTTGTTGATGATGACAACACCGGTAAGTCCTTTGTCATCCTTTAGGAACTTCTTTACGACCGATCCATAGTGGAAATCGACGTTTTCAGCTTTCTTCAGGATATCCTGGGCTTTGGGGTCAGCGGTCAGAAAGTCAAGGTTCTGGACCACGGTGACGTGTGAGGCCAAGGTCGTGAGATAGGCGGCTTCCTCAACGGCGGAGTTTCCGCCGCCAATGACAACAACCTTGCGGTCCTTGTAGATCGGACCGTCACAAATAGCACACCAACTGATGCCGTTCATCGCAAGCTCATCTTCGTTTTCGACACCCAGGCGACGAGGCACGTTGCCGGTTGCGATAATGACTGCCTTTGCATCATAGGTCTCATTTGGGGTCACGACTTTCTTGAGGTTGCCCTCAAGTTCGATTTTGGTCACTTCATCATAAATGATCTCAACACCGATGTCTTCGGCGTGATTGAGCATAGCCATCGCGAGCTCATGGCCGGCCAGTTTTGAGAAACCGGTGTAATTTTCGATTTCACTGTAATTCACCAGCTGTCCGCCAGGCACATTCTTTTCAAACATCGCGACCTTCAGGTTCGCACGTTTGGCATAAATACCGGCAGTGATGCCGGCCGGACCGGATCCGATAATCAACACATCATACATTTGTCATTCTCCTTTGATCAAACAATATCTTTGAGATTGATGAGCTCATCAATCACAAAATCAGGGTTATAGGCAAGCATCTGTGATAGCCGCCGGCTGTAAGTCACGGCACACGTCATGACGCCCGCTTTCTTGGCGGCGATGATGTCATTCTCATGATCTCCGACATAGATCGTCGATGCCGGCTTGGCCTTAAAAAGGGCAAGTGCTTTCAAAATAGGTTCAGGATCCGGCTTATGATTGGTGACATCCTCAAATGAGATCATGCCATCAATCAGATCATCTAGACCAATCCGCTTCAGATGGGTCGAAGCAATCCCTCTCATCTTAGAGGTCACAATCCCGACATCAAGCCCTTTTTTCTTGAACATCAGAAGCGTTTCCCGGGCTCCGGGATACGCCTTCAAGTCTTCTTCCATCAAGGCATCCGAGGCTTTACGGTAAAAGGCAACCATGTCACTGACAACCTTTTCATCCTTGATATAAGACTCAAAGGTCTGAAACAAAGTCTGTCCAAGAAAAGAACTATATGTGTCCTCAGTCACCTCTTCATTCGGACAATATGCCTTGAACGTCATTTTGAACGCTTCGATGATCATCTCGGTTGATTGAAGCAAAGTTCCGTCCAGATCGAAAAGGATGGTCTTAAGCTTCATCGCTTGAAGGTCCTTCTGTGATCTTTCCAATATCGACATAATAGGGGTCTTCGGGTTTGGCAAAGACTGTCTTCAACAAGACAATCGCGAGACCACCCAGCATGAAGAGGGTGAGCGAAAGATACACATTGACAGGGGCCCCAAAGATTCTCAAGGCATCACCTTCCGCCCCTTGTGTCCTAAGGGGTTCAATGATTGCCCCACGGCCAAGGCCATACCACATCAGATAGACGCCGATCAGGCCACCCGCTCTGAAGAGTCTCATCCGTCTGAGAATGAGAATCAGTACCAGACCGACAAAGTTCCACATGCCTTCCAAAAGGAATGTCGGAGTCCTATAGACACCATCGATGAACATCTGGTTCCGGATGAACGCCGGCATGGCGTTGATCCAAAAGTCACTTTCAATGATTGGGCCATAGGCCTCCTGATTCATAAAATTACCCCAACGACCGATGATCTGGCCGACCAAAAACCCTGGTGCGGCAACGTCCACGAGAAGCCAGAAGCTGAACTTCTTGAGCTTGGAGAAGATCAACAGCACGATGACGGTGGTGATGACCGCCCCATGAATGGACAAGCCTCCTCTTGTGAGGTTGATGACATCCATGAAGGAGTTATAATTAGGGGTCGGATCGAAAATGACATAATAGAGTCTTGATCCGACAATGGCCAGTGGCACTGACCATAATAGCGCGTCATAGAGCACGTCAGGGTCAAGACCCAGATGTTTGAACTCGTTATAGGCAAGGACCGCTCCTAAGGAGATCCCTGTCAGAATGAAGATCGCATACCACTGGATCTCAAGATCCATACCCAAAATTGAGAAGCTGAGGGCGGTCGGTTTGTAAGGTGCGCCATCTTGGATCAGCATCGCAATCGAGAGCACAAAGAGAAAAGCCAGAACCAATCCTCCATAAAGCAGATACGCTTTCTTGTGTTTGTTAAAGTGTTCAGTCATCATCTTCATCCTTTCTTTGTCCGGACGCTCTCCGGTTGACCTCATCGGTCAAGGTCTTGGCGGCATTGATGCCGATGTATTTGAGTTTTTGGTTCATCGCGGCACTTTCGACAAGAGTTGCGACATTGCGTCCCGGAAGCACCGGGATGGTGATCTTGGATAACTCGGTATTGAAGATCGTCATCGTTTCCGTTTCCAGACCCAACCGGTCGTACTGCCGGTTCTGGTCCCAGTGCTCGAGTTCGACGACGAGTCTGATTTTCTTGCTTTCGCGGTAAGCCCCCGCGCCAAACATCGTGACCACATCAACGATGCCGATGCCGCGGACTTCGATATAGCGTTCAAGAATCTTCGGGGCCGCCCCGACCAAAAGGCCAGATGCTGATTCAAAGATCTCAACAATGTCATCGGCGACCAGAAGATGGCCCCGTTTGACAAGTTCAAGAGCGGTCTCGCTCTTGCCGATGCCACTCTTTCCAGTGATGAGCGTCCCCATGCCATGAATGTCAAGAAGGACCCCATGAACGGTGGTCCGAGGCGCGAGCTTGCTGTGCAGATAAGCATAGAGCTGGCTTGACAAGGCGGTTGTCCTGAGTTTGCTCTTCAGGATTGCAACACCATGGATACGCCCAAGTTCTAGGATCATGTCATCAACCATGACATTGACCGAGACGATCATGCAGGGCGGACGTTTCTGGAAAATGCGTTCAAGCCTTTCTCTTCTGGTTTTCTCATCAACGAGTTTCATGAACGCGGTTTCTTTCGATCCGATCATCACGATCCTCAAGGGATCGTAGAAATCGAAGAACCCTGCAAGTTCAACACCAGGTCTTGCGAGCATCTCTGCGGTGATTTCCCGGTCCAAAGAGGCATCCCCTTCGAGCACATCAAGCGATAAGTCACGGACGATATGTCTGACTTTGAGTTTCATGGCAACCTCCTTCTGATGATGACCAAGGGCGTTTGTCTGAACCATTTGCGGACATAGACGGAAATGATCAGACGGAGCCCTGAGAAGACAAAGGCGAAGACCAGGATGTATTCTGCCGTGAGGAACTCAAATCCGACAGGGAGCATCCGGTCAATCAGGTAAAGGATGATGACCTGGATCATCAGTGCGACCATCCCCAAACTCATCAACATCAACTTCGGAAAGTAGCGATACATCAGGATCTTGATGAAGTTCTCAGCAAGTGCGAGCAGCCCCATCGCGATCAGAAACCCCAAAATCTGAAATGAGAGAAGCGGGGCGTTGATGGCCTCTGAGAAACCAATGATGACCGCCGCTGACAAGACATTGACAAGAAATGAGAGTGTCATGTGCACGATAAAGTTCGAGTGCAGCATGAAGACCAATCCGAGTGGCGGCTTCTTCTTTAATTGCCGCTTCTTCAGTTCGCGGATCATTTCTTTGATTTTCTCATCATCGTGATTCGGTTGATTGGGATTGTTATTCGGGTCCACAGTGTTTCCCCCATCCTTGGAACATGATACCATATTTTGTTTACTTTTTATGTTTTTAAAGCATTTTTCAAGTACTGCCCCGTATAGCTTCCTTTGACTCTCGCAACCTCTTCCGGGGTGCCAACAGCGATGACCTCACCGCCACCCTCGCCCCCTTCGGGGCCGAGATCGATGATATGGTCGGCGTTCTTGATGACGTCAAGGTTATGTTCGATCACAATCATCGTCGCGCCTTCGTCGACAATCCGGTGCAAGACCTTCAAAAGCCTCTTGACATCATCGGTGTGAAGACCTGTCGTCGGTTCATCCAAAATGTAGATTGATGAGGCAGTGATCCGGCGGTAGAGCTCACTGGCAAGTTTCACCCGTTGGGCTTCCCCACCGGACAAGGTCGTGGCCGACTGCCCAAGCGTGATGTATCCAAGCCCGACATCATAGATGGTTTTGAGTTTGTGATAAATCTTCGGGTGATTCTCAAAGAAATACATGGCGTCCTCAACCGTCATCTCAAGCACATCCGCGATATTCTTGCCCTTGTATTTGACTTGAAGCGTCTCACGGTTGTATCTGGTGCCGTGACACGCCTCACAAGGTACGTAGACATCGGGCAAAAAGTGCATCGTGATCTTTTTGACACCATCGCCGGAACACGCCTCACAGCGTCCGCCCCGGACATTGAATGAGAAGCGGCCTTTCGGATAACCTTTGGCCTTGGCCTCATTGGTCTGGGCGTACAAATCCCTGATGTCATCAAAGACTCCGGTATAGGTCGCGGGATTGCTTCTGGGCGTCCGTCCGATCGGTGACTGCGAGATCTCAATCACCCGGTCAACCATGTGATGGTCATTGATGGCGGTATGAAGACCTGGGACTTCCTTGCTCTTATAGTACTTCTGATGAAGACCCTTGTAAAGGATATCGTTGACAAGAGTTGATTTGCCTGATCCGGACACACCGGTCACCACCGTCAGTTTCCCGAGGGGAAAGGCAACGCTGATGTCTTTCAGGTTGTTCTGTCTGGCCCCCATGACAAGGATATCCTTGCCGAGGCCTTGCCGTCTGGTCTTAGGTACCTCAACCTTCTCAAGGCCTTTCAGATAACGCCCCGTGATGCTGTTCTCGTTGTTCATGACCTCTTCGGGTGTCCCGGCGGCGACGACGCGGCCTCCCTGTTTTCCCGCCAAGGGCCCGATATCAATCAGATAGTCGGCCGCGAGCATCGTCTCATGATCATGCTCGACGATGACAAGGGTATTGCCAAGATCGCGCATCTTCTTGAGGGCGGCGATCAGTTTTTGGTTGTCTTTCTGGTGAAGACCAATCGATGGCTCATCAAGGACATAGAGGATCCCAGTCAGTTTTGACCCGATCTGGGTGGCGAGCCTGATCCGTTGGGCTTCTCCTCCGGAGAGAGTTCCGGCACTTCTTGAAAGCGTCAGATATCCAAGCCCGACATCCTTCAAAAAGGTCAGCCGGTTGATGATTTCCTGAAGGGCGAGTCTCGCGATCTGCCGTTGTTCGACGTTCAGCTCAAGGGTTTCCAGATAAGTGATCATCTCTTCGATTGGAAGCCTTGTTGTCTCATCAATGTTCTTGTTGTTGATCTTGACCGAGAGCGCTTCTCGGTTCAGACGCGCGCCTTTGCAGACCGGACACTCGGATTCGGTCATGAAGGTTTCAATCCATGTCCTGATCCACTCGCTTGATGTCTCGATGTAGCGCCTGGTCAGGTTGGTGATCACGCCTTCATAGTAGTCCACCTTCTCATGGACACGTCCCGAGGAAGACTTCAAGCGGTAGTGCATCTTGTCCGGTGACCCGAACAAGAGGATGTCTTTATGCTTCTTTGAAAGTTCTGCGGTTGGCACATCGGTTGGGATATTGTAGTACTGACATACCTCTTCAAGCATCAGGTTGTTCAGGTTTTCAGCGAAATTGTTCTTGAAGGGGACGATCCCGCCATCAAAGACATTCTTCTCAGGATTCAGGACAAGTGACTCCGCGACCTCAAGTTTCAAGCCAAGTCCATTACAGGCATGACACGCCCCAATGGGCGTGTTGAATGAGAAGAGACGGGGTTCGAGTTCAGGAATGGTAAACTCGGAGTCCGCGCAGGCATAATGCTGTGAGAACGACAACATCGTTTTGATGTTGACTTGGACTTTGGTCTTTCCGGAAGCCATTTTGGCAGCGAGTTCAAGAGCATCATAGAGACGGCCACGAATGCCTTCCTTGATGACAAGACGGTCGATCGTGAGATAGAAGTCGTGTTTCTTGTTCTTGTCAAGTTCTGGCATGTCCTCGAGGACAATATGCTCGCCATCGACAAAGGCCCTGGTGAAGCCTTCTTTCATGAACTGGTCGGTGAGTTTCCGGTGGGTTCCCTTTTGTCTTTCCGAGACAGGTGCCATAACCACAATCTTCGATCCCTCATTCAAGGTCAGGACCCGATTGGTCATCTCCTCGATGCTTTGTCTCATGAGTGGTTCCCCGGTATCAGGACAATGAGGAATACCGATTCTGGCAAAGAGCAATCTTAAAAAATCATAGATCTCGGTCACCGTTCCAACCGTTGACCGAGGATTGTTCGAGGTTGTCTTCTGGTCAATTGAGATGGACGGGGATAGACCGTCAATCCGATCAACGTCCGGTTTCTCGAAGTTTCCAAGGAATTGTCTGGCGTATGCACTCAAGGATTCCATGTACCGTCTTTGGCCTTCCTGATACAAGGTATCGAAGGCCAATGAGGATTTGCCGGAACCGGAAATACCCGTCATGACGACGAGTTTGTTCTTTGGTATGTCGATATCAATGTTTGCGAGATTGTTTTCCCGTGCCCCGCGAACGATGATCATATCATTTGGTGTCATCAAGCATCTCCTTGAATTCCTTCTCATCAATCACTTTGACCCCAAGCGCTTCCGCTTTCGAAAGCTTTGAGCCCGCGTCGCTTCCGGCAACCACGACGGATGTCTTCTGGCTGACAGAAGAGGTGACCTTGCCGCCAAGACGGTTGATGGCATCGGCTGCCTCGTCTCTCGTCATGGTTTCCAGTTTGCCGGTCAGGACGAACGTCATGCCTGAAAATGTCTCGCCAAGAATATCTTCGCTTCGATCTTCCATCGACAGACCATAAGCTCTCAAAGCCTCGATCTGGGCGATGTGCTCGGATATCTGAAAATAATCCTTCAGACTTTGGGCGATCATAGGCCCGATATCGGGAATAAGTGCGAGTTCTTCGGCAGTCGCTTTGATCAAATGATCCATGGTCTTCATGTGTGTGACCAGGGTTTTCGCGACTTTCTGGCCGACATGTTTGATGCCTAAGGCGAAGAGGACTTTCTCAAATGGTTGGTTCTTGCTGTCTTCGATTGCTTTGAGCAATTTATCCACTTTTTTCTCAGCGAATCCGGGTAAATCCTTAAGGGCTTCCTTGTGCGCGTTCAATCCGTAAATATCGGGTATCGTCTGCAGATAGCCCAAGTCATGAAGAACGGCGACCACTTTCTCACCCAGGGTGTCGATGTCCATGGCCTGACGGCTCGCGAAATGAATGAGCAAGTTCATCGTCTTCCCCGGACATTCAGGATTGGTGCAATAATGATCAGCCTCTCCCGGTTGTCTTTCAACCAAAGACCCACAAACGGGACACGCATCAACCATCTCAAATGGCACCTGATCCCTTCGATCATCCATGATGACCTCAATGACTTCGGGGATGATTTCTCCCGCTTTGTGAACTAAAACGGTATCGTTGATCCGGATGTCTTTGGTTTTGATGTAATCCTCATTGTGCAAGGTCGCTCTGGCGACCACCGATCCGGAGATCTGAACCGGATCAAGTAGGGCGACCGGTGTGATGACACCAGACCGTCCGACCTGAAAGGTGATGCCTTGGATCGTGGTTTTGACTTGTTCGGCTTGAAACTTATAGGCGGTCGCCCATTTGGGTGACTTGGCCGTATAGCCAATCGTCTCATGGAGGGCGATATCGTTGACTTTGATCACCACGCCATCGGTATCATAGGGCATGGTCTTGCGCAGAGTGTCATAGGTGTTGATGGCATCAATCAGTGATGATGTGTCTGAAACCAGTCTGGCATGGGGATTGACTTTGAACCCCAGGTTCTCTAAAACATCAAGCGCCTCTTTTTGGGTGTGGGCATACTGATCTGATTCGACGATCGTGTAAGCGAAGAGATCCAATCCGCGTTTGCTCACAACGTTAGTATCGAGTTGTCTGATGGTGCCGGCAGCGGCATTGCGGGGATTGGCAAACAATGGCAAGCCTTCCAAAAGACGTGACTCATTGACTTTCCTGAAGCTTTGGTGCGGCATGAAAATCTCACCGCGTACGGTGATTGAGACCGGTTGCTTGAGTCTTAGTGGCAAACTTCTGATGGTCTTGACGTTGTCGGTGACATCTTCACCGACAAGGCCATTGCCGCGGGTCGCGGCTCGTACAAAAAGACCCTCTTCGTAGCTCAGACTGACGGCGAGGCCGTCAATCTTGAGTTCGGTGATCAGGTCAACTTGGCCGACACTCTTTTGAATTCTTCCGATAAACTGTCTCAGCTCATCTTCCGAAAAAACGTTTGATAACGACATCATCGGGACAGCATGCGTCACCTTTGAAAAGCCATCTAGAACCTTTCCCCCGACCCGCTCAGTCGGCGAATCAACCGTTTTCAGTTCAGGATGACGTGCTTCAAGATCGACGAGTTCCTTCATGTACATGTCATAGTCATAGTCACTTATGGTCGGATTATCGTATGTGTGATATGCCTCATTGGCTTGGTTGATCGTCTCTCTCAACCAAGCGATTCGTTCTTTTGTGTCCATCAAAATCACCCATGGACATTATACCATTCTTGACCGGATTAATCATTGTTTTGGCCCCACATTCGAAGACGAAACGCGATGTCTTTTGAGCTTTGGACTGATCATTGATCTGAACCGATGTGAGAAAGAGATAGGTCCTTGCCCGGGTGATTCCGACGAACATCAGACGTCTTTCCTCTTCGGTCTCACTGATCCTGTTCTCACGATTGGAGGGGAGGACGCCTTCTTCAAGACCCATGATCACAACAGCCTCAAACTCAAGTCCTTTGGCGCGGTGGATTGTCATCAGCTGAACAGCTGGGAAAACCGTCTCGCCCTCATCGTCAGCGGACTCATAATCGATGCCTTCACGAATCAATCTCTCTTCTAGCGCATAGGCCCTGGCGTGGGTTCTAAACAAGATGGCGATCTGTTCGGCTCTGACTTTATGTCTGATCGCTTCTTTGATCCATATGACAATGGCTTTAGCCTCGATATCGATCGTGGAATAGATGTGATGGAAAATGTCATGGACCTTCCCTGTTTGGGTCGCGTATAACGTCTTTTTGATCCTTGTCCTATTGTGTGTGATCAGACGGTTCGCAGAGGCGATGATATGAGGTTTTGAGCGGTAATTGGACTCAAGCTTCAAGACCTTCGCGTCATAAGTCTCAACAAACCGTCTGATGATGTCTTGGTTCGCACCACGGAAGCGGTAGATGCTTTGATGCCTGGCGGATCGCCGACGGCGAACAAGGATAATGTTGGAGGTTGATGAGGGCATTGATGATCTCACTTCCACGAGATTTGTTATCTTTGAACTCATCTGATCGTGGAGAAGTGCTCGAAGATAACAGCACTAGGATCTGAGCTGATTGTTTTCAGGCCTCGACGTGGATAAGTCGCAGTCGATGGCCTTGATGGCTCTCTATGCTTCTCACTTAAGTTTCATGACATTTCAGGCTGATGTCTCGCTCATAGAACCATTCTTGTATAGTAAGCGCGCAGAGTTCAACAGCCCTTGAAAACGCGCGCCATCTTCCATCATGTAGAGCGTCACTGGATAAGCATCTTTGTTGACGATGTCATAACAAATCCGTGAAACGTCGAATCTTGATGCTCATCGCCAATCCGCCCTTTCATCTCTGGGCTGCTTTCTGAAGGTCATCCCTAGGATAGATGTGGGATCTGCCTTCATCAGGCACGATTCTTGAAATGATGACCTAGTCTTTCAGTACCGCTCCGGCGAGAAAACATCAAAAAGCGCGGTCGGATGCACCGACCGCTTGTTCTTGTGAATGGTTGAGCATGACGATCACCTCCATCAAATCATAGATGGACTCATGCCTGATTGCTTGTCTCTTTTTTGACTTTTTTGAGTCCGGGATGACTTTCAAGGATTTTCTTGATGCCGTGTTCGAAGTTGAAAGCAATGGTGGCGATTTCGCCATCGACACTGATCACGACGCCTAGACCAAAGGTATTATGGGTCACGTGGTCACCGGTCTTGAGAAGATTGGTCATCACCGGGGCACTCTTGATACTCATTGGTTCTTCCGCCCGGATCCTAGATTCGTTTAGGAAACGTGAGGGATAGGCAAAGCGCATTGATCCATAGACCATACGCTGATCACTGTAGGAAAGATACAGTCGTTCTTTCGCCCTGGTCATTCCGACATAGGCAACCCGCCGGTCTTCCTCAAGCTCAGATGAGGTGTTCAGTGCCCGCTCGCCTGGAAAAATCCCTTCTTCCATGACAATCATGAAAACGACTTTGAATTCCAGTCCTTTCACTTGATGGATGGTCGAGAGCTTCACGACATCCTTGTTGTGGGTCTCTTTGTCAAGATCGGTATAGAGCGCGATCTGGTCCAAAAGCGCTGTCATCTTCTCAATAAAAGATCCCTCATAGTACATGTCCCCTCTGGTGAAGACGGTTTGAAGCTCTTTCAAGTTTTCAATCCGGTCATCCGAGATCTCATCAGCGCTGTTCCTGAGCATATCAAGATAGCCGGTCTTCTTGATGACATAAGGGATGACCTGGGTCAGGTCAATCATGGCATCGAAGTCGGTTCTCATGGTCTCAATCAACGCCTTGAAGTCACGGATGTTTTTGGTTGCCCCGGCTGACAGGTCAGTCATGTCAATCGCGTCATAAAGGGAAATGCCGTTTTTCCTGGCAGTGTCTTCAATCCGCTGAACAGACACTTGTCCGAGCGCTCGCTTGGGCACATTGATGATCCGTTTGAGATAAAAATCACGGTGCGGATCAAGCACACATCTGACATACGCCAGGACATCCTTGATCTCACGACGTTCATAAAAGCTGATGCCGCCATAGATGATATAGGGAATGCCTTCTTTCATGAGGGCATCCTCAATCAGTCTTGACAAGGCATTGTTCCGATAAAGGATGACCATATCCTCATAGTCATATCCTTGCGAACGCAGACGTTCAATCTCATTGGTGATGAAGTATGTCTCACGGTAATCACTTTGGGCGTGATGATAGGTGACTGGGTATCCCGCACCGAGCGAACTCTCGAGGTTTTTTTCCGTCGGTCGGTTGATGTTGTGTCCGATCAGCCG
>JAGYLU010000036.1 GCA_018400755.1 Acholeplasmataceae bacterium | reverse complement strand
AGCTGCAACAAACTCCCCGCGAAAGGAATCAGGAAGAAGGTCAGAACCGTTTTCAGTCGGCCTTTGAACTCCGATGTTCGATCACTCATCACAAGATAGATGACATAGGCGTACATCAGATAAATGACGATGTGATGAAGAAATAAAAATGGACCTGTGGTATAGCGATGTGACACCGCATCGATCACGTAGAAGACCGGTGTGAAGAAATTGATGCCTAGGAGAATGAATATCAGGATGACCCCGTGCATGTAAAACATCCGCTGTTTGAGACGCTCAAGATCGGCATGCAACTTATAGTCCACATAGATCAGCCACAAACTGATCAGAAAAGGTCCAAGCATATAAAGAACTGCATTCGAATAGATGCCAAGAAGATATCCGACATCCCCGCTCAGGCCATCGGTCAAAAATGTCACTGGCTCGATGATCAGGGCGGCGACATTGACGAGAATGATGCCTCTGAGGATCCGTTTGGTGAAATTGTCAACATCAGACCTGATCCGGATGATCACAAAAAGCACAATCAAGACCAGAATGGCAAACAGATTGATTTGAAAATCGATGAGGATATCAAACATACATTTGCCCCCAAATAGACATTTCAGTCAATTTGATCATCTTGTGTGTTTCCTAATCTAAAAATGACGGTTTTACAGGTCGATTATATCACTCATTCATCCAAATGAATCAAATGGGGTGACAAGTTCTCTCTTGAACTTGCCGTTACAGCATTGTTTAGACGACCCATGGTATAATAAGTGATGGAGGTGTGAGCCATGAAACACATTAAGAAGTATCCTTACCTGTTCTTGTCTATTGGATTTTTATTGATTGCTGCTGGCATTCTGATCGTCTTCGTACTGACTGATCTCAGAGACGATATCATGAACGTCGCGATTGGTGTCATCATCATCTTAATCGCACTCTTACTCATCATTCCGACATTGCGGAAACATCGCGAAGGCCCGATCTTCATTCTCAGAGCCATCGAACTTGTCCTTGCCTTGCTTGCGGGTCTCCTCTTCATTTTAGGAACCGCCAGCGGAAATCCCTCGTTATGGATTGGTCTGTTGCTCTACATCCATGGCCTTGTTGAACTGATTGCCGCTCATTTGCACAAAGTCCGGCTCAAGACCGAACAGTTCATTGTCGCGGTTGTCCTGGTCACTCTGGGTACATATACCTTTGCTGCCACACCGATCACACCGACCATCATGAATGGTGTGCTCCTTGCCCTCTTTGTCATCCCGGGTCTCTTCCTAGTGATCAATGCCCTTCAAGCCCTGAGCACCAAAGGCAAACCAAAGTCCAAGACAAAAGCAACAAAGAAAGCATCCTGATCTCACCCATTCAATTAAAAAAGTCTCAATCCATGGTCATCATTGCCATGGGTCGAGACTTTTTTATGTTCACATATCTATTTTTGATAAAAGTTCAGCCGGTTTTTTAAAGAGCTCCCGGTGGACAGAAAGGTGCGAAAACAAGACATTTGACAAATAGATCACAACCACACCCATCACGATGGTCCAACCGTTCAAATAGAACAGAAACTGAAGCGATGACACATACTGTGCCCTTAGAACCAACGTCACCCCAACCGCGAATCCAATGATTGATGTCACGCTTGTCAAAAGCAACGTCTCAACCAAAAAGGATGCCTCAAGCGCTTTAGCAGGTGTCCCAAGCGCTCTTCTGATCGCCATGTCATGCATCCTAGGCATCATCGATGCCCTGGTCATGTAGTAGACACCAAGACCGGAGAAGAGGACAATCAGAACCGAAATGATGATCAACGGTGACATCTTGACTGTGGTGTTCCTGGCTTCATTGACCTTATCCATGAACGGCCAAGAAACTGTGTATCCCGCTTCACGAAGCGATTCCAACATCCCTTTTGGGTCTTTGGAATAGAGATAGATCTCTCCCGCGGTATTCTGATAGATGTGTCGTTCCAAATCCTTGATGTGCCCAATGAATGGTTTTTCCTCAGGATGGATTGGCCATGGGTTGTAAAGACCGGAAATCCGGTAGTTGCGGTAAACCGGCACTTGGCCATCATCAAACGCATCTTCGTCAATGAACACGCCATACCACGTTGATGGGGCCAAAACCTCACCAGTGCCTTCAATCGGCATACGGCCATGAAGGACTTCTAGATCGTCTTCCACAAGACCAATCGGCAGGAATGACTTGGCGGGTTGAAGGGTATCATGGGCCAACAACAAAGCCCCTGCTCTTGAGGCATAAAACCGCTTAGCGGGCGTATCTGTGATGCCGACAATGGTGAATGCCCTGTCCATCTTGATGATTTGTTCTCCGATCAACAGATCAACAGACCATATCCCATACGCTGAGAGTTTCATGGTGGTGCCATCGCTTTGCTCAAAGACATTCTGATCAACAAGGATCTCATAATCATTTTCCGGCATCCGTCCCAAAAGGAGGTCTTCCTCGCTGACATGGTCAATCAGATCGATTGATCCTTCCAACTGGTATTCGATTCCTCTTCTGAATGGTGAGGGCACACTCACCACAAGATAGGGGTTGTCATAGAGATTCATGTAGAACAGAGGATCATCGGCCCCATAGGCCACAATATCCTCATATGGCATCTGGTATTGTTGTTTGAAAAGCACGACATACGGTTTCAACTCATCCACTAACGCTTCCTCATTGAAGAGAGCATTGCCAACAACTGAGGCAGAAACGGCGACGATCATGCCTGAGAGCATGAAGCCAAACAACATGGCTTTGCCTTTCTTGGTCATGGACAACAATCTTAGAAACGCTGTCTTGAAAGCATCTTTTAACCCTGCGAAAACCGCGACATGACGGGCTTTGGATGATTTTTCCAAAACACCAGGATCGTACGGGGTCTCCATCGATGTCAGATTGATTGAGCGCTCGCGATGTGAATCCTCAAAAGAGACACCGGCATCGTTGGCAAGTTTGACCTCACCACCTGGAAACAACGCGTCGATAAAGAGCGTCCCATCCTTGATCACACCTGTCACCGATACCCGCTTCTGATCATCTTTATCATCCGCGTAGAGTCTCATGAGACGATCTTGGTCGAAAAAAGGATAGTCTTTCAAGTGAAACGTGTCATCATCATCAACATCCATGGTCCTGACATCATCGTTTTCGACATCACTGGTAATCTTCCCATCCTTCATGGTGATGATCCGATCACCATAAAACCTAGCAATCGCTTCCTCATGGGTGACCAAAAGCACCAATCTGTCACGAGAGATCTTCTTGATGATGTTCATGACTTCCCTGGTATTCTTTGAGTCCAGATTACCCGTCGGCTCATCCGCGATCACGACCGTCGGATTCTTGACAAGGGCCCTGGCGATCGCGACCCGTTGCTTTTGTCCTCCGGAAAGCTGATTCGCCCGTCGTTTCCGATAGGGCATCATGCCGACGGCTTCAAGAACATAGTGGACCGCTTTCTCAATCACCACCGGATCAGAGATCCCATAGAGTTTGAGCGACAAACTGACGTTGTCAAAGACCGACATCGATTCAAGCAAGTGATAGTTCTGGAAGATATAGCCAATGTCCTCACGACGGACTCGGTCCCAGACCTGATCATCACGGTTTCCGATGATCTCATCAGCAAAGGTCACTTGTCCTTGGTCAGTCGCATCCAACCCTCCCAAGATGTTCAAAAGCGTTGACTTCCCCGATCCGGAATGACCCAAAATCGCAATCAGTCCCCGGTCCTCGGTCTTGAACGTGACATGGTTTAAGGCGAGGATCTCGTTTCTGGTATGTTTGTAAAAGACTTTCGTGACATCAGACAGTCCGATCATAGGGCATCATCTCCGTTCTGGTTCAAGGCTGTGATGACTGAGTATCCGAAGAATTTGCGGTTTTGACGGGCCGCAATCCAAACCGAAAGCATCATGACAATCACAAAGAGCCATCCATAGCTCGTGATGTCAACATGTCTCATAGCCAGACGCACCTCGTAGCTGAACGCGATGGCCAAAAAAGCGATCACTAGGGTCAGACCATAGGCAATCACCGAAGTCACAATGGTCTCGATCATGACCGATGCCGCCAAATCCTGCCGATGCGCACCAATCGCCCGCATCACTGAAAAATCTTTCCGACGATCGACATTGACCGATTTCATCACCCCTCCAAGCACAGCAAACACAGCCAAACCAAGCCCTAGGACAACCGCGTAAGAAAGTGTTCTGAACTCCCGGTCGCTCATGACCCTGGCCGATGTCGACGCGGCATTGACATCATAGAAGACCCGGTAGATCTGATGATCAAGCATGCCTGACAACAACCTTCCATCGGTCAGATCCCTGACATTCACGATGATATCGTTGGTCTGGTATTGTTCCCCTAGAAACACATCGATCAGGTCATCTTCGAATGATCTTGACATGATGATATTGGAATGCATGGCGGCACTTTGGTTGACGTCATCGGCTTCGACATGGAACAGATGACTCTGTCCATAATACGGTCCAAAGACAAAGTCAAAGGCGTAGACCGGTGTCTCCATGGGATCCGGAAGCAAATGGACTGGCACTTCAACGGTTCCCGACGGCAACTGATCGGAGAAGACGATCTGACCGGCCCCGAAGGTATTGGCGACAAGCGCGCCGTCTTCCATGGTGTAATGATAGGGGACTTTCCCGTAGACTTGAATCAGCCCTTTCAGGGCAATGGCCTGATCGGAGAAGATCCCAGGATTGAAATAAACCGTCTCCTTGGTTCCCCGAATCGTCGTGCCAGCGATCTCAAAGCGCATACCGACACTGTTATCGAAACGCATATAACGATCAAATAGGAGAATCTCATCTTCGACCGACAAGCCATAAAGCTCAAGCATCACATCTGAGAGTACCACTTGTCCAAGGGCTGGCAGATCCCCGGTGACCAGATCCTGATCATCAAGGACAGCCGCATTTTCCATCCTGATCTCTCCCAACGGGAAATTGGACAAGGGATCCCGTTCTCCCGGAAGGGAGAACGCGACAAACGCCTCATAGGCCGTCGGATAAAGCCCGATGTCCTGAACGGGTCCAAGCGTTTCAAAATAAGAGGCATCCACCTCTTCCATATCTTTTCTGACAATTCTCATCTGATGACTCGAATCACTCTGCGCGGCGTTTTCCCCGATCAGCGTATCACTTGATGCCATCAGAAAGGCATAGACAAACACCAACAAAGCCACCGCGAACACCTGCAATGACACCATGAAGAACAATTTCTTCGGTGTCCTGAACAAATGCCGGACACTTTGTCTGAACAATGTGCCAAACGTCATCGTAGGAACGATAAACGACTCCCGGTCATGTTCTTTCCGGACATCCTTCATGACAATATCCTCGATGACCTGCCCGTCACGCATCCTGATCTTCCTGGTGGCATACGGCATGACATCTTCCTCGCTGTGCGTCACGACCACCACCAACCGGTCTTTTGAGACTTCCCCTAACAACGCCATGATGTCCTTCCCGGACGCGCTATCAAGGTTTCCCGTCGGTTCATCACAAACAATCACCGGACTGTCCTTGGCCAGGGCTCTGGCGATCACAGTCCGTTGTTTCTCACCACCTGAGAGTTTCCCTGCCCGGTGATGAAGACGGTTCGTCAATCCGACTTTGTCAATCAGAAGACGGGCCTTTTCTTTGGCTGTTGTCTTGTCATAGCCTTTGAGTTCAAGGGCGACCAAGACATTTTCCAAAACCGATAACGCATCAATGACATTATAGTCCTGGAAGACAAATCCAATTTGTGATGCCCGGTAGGATTCCCAGTCGTCAACCGTAAAATGCGAGGTTTCCTCGCCGTTGATCAAGATTTCCCCTTCTTCATAGGTGTCAAGTCCGCTAATGACATTCAAAAGCGTGGACTTCCCGGACCCAGAGGGTCCCGTGACAACAATAAACTCTCCCTGGGAGAGTTCCAAAGTGACACGTCTGATGCCGACACCGACTGAGGAGAGTGACCTGTAGTATTTTGATACATTCTCTAGTCTGATCATGGCTGTCTCCTTTGATTTGTTCATAGTCTATCGATATTCAACCGTTTTGTCAAGCAATCTTCTAATCAATCAAACGCCAATTCAATGATCCCCATTCTCTCAAGTCCCACGAGTGATGTATAATGAAGACATCGATGAAAAGAGGTCATCCATGAAAACAGTGTCAGTCGCCGTCGGTGAACTCATCTCCTTTCTCTTCTCCGCTGGAGATCTCACCGCCGAAACATTTATGAACGTGTCGCTTCTTGAAGGCACCAGGGCTCATCAGAAACATCAGAGCCTTTACGGCGAAGACGACTTGGCCGAACTTGCCATCAGTTATCGGTTTGAAACCGACCAGTATGACATCACCTTGAGAGGTCGGATTGATGGTCTTTTAAGCACGCCCACAGGGGTCGTGATCGAAGAAATCAAAACCACCAGACAATCGGTCTATGATGACACCTTCAAACCGCGTCGTGACCATGAAGCCCAACTCTCCATGTATGCCTACATGTTCATGAAAAACAACAGACTCGACAGAATCGATGGCATGATCACCTACATCCAGCTCGGCGATGAGCAAAAAAGACGATTCACCCGAACCTATCTCTTATACGAACTGGAGTCTTTTTTCACCGATGCGATGATTGACTATCTTGAATGGGTTGCGATTCTGACCCGTCACTTCGAACAAAAGATCAGTTCCATCAGCACCCTTGCATTCCCATTTCCTTCTTACCGCCGCGGACAACGCGAGATGATGGCCGCGGTCTATCAGGCCATGCAAGACAATGATATCCAATACGCCATCGCCCCAACCGGCATCGGCAAGACGATGGCCACCCTGTTCGCATCTCTCAAGGGTCTTTTGACCGACACCCAGAAGATTTTCTACCTGACCGCGAAAACCGCCGGAAAAGCGGTCGCTCTTGACGCCCTCAGACTGCTTCATGAGAAGGGTCTTACCATCAAAGTGCTTGAGTTGACCGCAAAAGACAGCATTTGTTTCCTTGAGAAACGGGAATGCAATCCTGAGGTATGTCCCTTTGCCAAAGGCTTCTTCAACCGCCTCAAAGATGCCACCATGGAGATCTTTGAACAGACCACGATCATGGACCGAAGCACGATTGAGACCTATGCCAGAAAGCATACGATTTGTCCTTTTGAGTTCTCACTCTTTGTCTCATACTTCACGGATGTCATCATCTCAGATTACAACTACGTCTTTGATCCGAGAGCTCACCTAATCCGCTATTTCGATGAGGATGGCTATGAACCTTTCCTCCTAATTGATGAGGCTCACAACTTAGTCAGCCGGTCAAGAGACATGTATACCGCCGTGGTCACTCAAAGTACCCTTAAGACAATCCGCCGTCTTTCAAACAAACTCAAACCGTCACTTCGGACAGTGATCAAAAAGGGATTGGCCATCTTCGATCTCTATGATGAGGCATTGAAAGAACAGGGTTTTCTGGCCGAGCATACCCCTCCGGAAGCGTTGATTGTCGCCCTACAGACCCTCAACAAAAAAGTAGAGACCGTCCTTAGGGAAAATCCCAAAGCTCCAAGGCGTACCGAGATCGTCGATGCCTATTTTGAGATATTGGCATTCGTCAGGATGGCGGAACGCTTCAACAACAATTACATGACCAATACCCGCCGTGAGGGAGATGACATCTCCATCACGCTTCAGTGTCTTGATGCGAGTCCTTATCTGCTTGAGACCCTTTCTAGGAAAACCTATGGATCCGTCCTCTTTAGCGCAACCCTTCATCCCATCTATTACTACGCTGAGGTCCTGACTCAAAACAAGGGAGAAACCTTGAAAATCCAATCCCCCTTCAATCCTGAGAACCTAGAAATCGCCATCATGAACAACATCTCAATCCGCTACAAAGACCGAAAAGCGTCCATCGCGGCGGTCGTCCAGACCATCATCACCACCATCGATGCCAAAAGCGGCAACTACATCGCCTTCTTTCCCAGTTATGGTTATCTGATGGATGTCCTATCCATCCTCCAACCCCAAAGATCCCAAGATGACATCATCGTCCAACGACGGCACATGAGCCATGGCGAAAGAGATCAGATGATCACCATGTTCAAAAACAATGACGGCAAGTCTGTGCTTGGGATGTTCGTGATGGGCGGGATGTTCGCCGAAGGCATCGATTACATCGGAGATATGCTTTCCGGTGTGATCATTGTCGGTCTTGGGCTCCCGATGATCAACGAGGTCAACAACCAACTGAAAGACTACTATGAGATGACCTTGTCCAAAGGCTTTGACTATGCCTATCTCTATCCCGGCATCAACAAGGTCATCCAAGCCGTTGGCAGGGTCATCAGAACCCCTGAGGACAAAGGGGTCGCGGTCTTGATCGATGACCGGTTCAACGAGTCACGCATCCGAGCCTTGTTTCCCTTGGAATGGACATCCATCAGGAAAGCCTCATCAGGAAAGCGTCTCAAAGAGATTCTTGACGCTTTTTGGAAAAAGCAAACCGGATAAAGAGAAAAGGCATGTGTGATCAAACGATCTCACATGCCTGATTGTTCTTCTAATGATCCAAAGACATCAGCGATGTCTTTTGACCAATTTGGTCAGTTCAACAATGAGAAGCGGCAACATGACAAGTCCCAAGATGATTGCCCACTCCATCAGATTGGGAAGCCCGATGCCAAAGATTTCTCTGGTGAAGGGAAACAGGACAACCGTCAGCATCAAAGCAAGACTCGCAAACAAGGCATAATAGAGATACTTGTTTCTAGGAAGTGAGAACACGCTCTTGGTCTGATGCCTGGCATTGAACGCATGGGTGAGTTGAGACAGGGCCAGGACGATAAACGTCATGGTCTGGGCATTTTCCATCTTCAGTTCCCGGGCGACATCGCCGGCGATAAACCAACCGATGACGTATGCACCAAACGAGATCAAACCCAAAATCGTTCCTTGGATGACAATCTTCATGCCCAGTCCATCCGCGAACACCCCTTTTGTCGTGTCCCGTGGGGCATCCTTCATGATGTCCTTGTCTTTGGGTTCCATTCCCAAGGCAATCGCCATCAAGGAGTCCGTGACAAGATTGACCCAAAGAATCTGAACCGCGGTCAAGGTCGTGACCCGGCCGCTGAATACCAGGATTCCAAGGGTTGTCCCCAAGAAAATGGTGATGATTTCCCCGATGTTGCAAGAAAGGAGGAAATGAATCGCCTTTTTGATGTTTGAGTAAATAGCCCGACCTTCGGAGACCGCCATCACGATGGTCTCGAAGTTGTCATCGGTGAGCACCATGTCAGCCGCCCCTTTGGCGACCTCAGTGCCGGTGATGCCCATGGCGATGCCGATGTCCGCCTTCTTGATCGACGGTGCGTCATTGACACCATCACCAGTCATCGCGACGACTTTGCCAGACCGCCGCCATGCATCCACAATCCGGACTTTGTTCTCGGGACTGACCCTGGCATAGACCCTGATGGATTCAAGTTTTTGAAAGAATGCCTCATCATCCATGGCATCAAGATCAGCTCCGGAAATCGCGATTTCCTTTGGCCCGAGGATTCTGAGGTCCTTGGCGATGGCAATCGCGGTATTGACATGGTCACCGGTGATCATAATGGTCTTGATACCGGCGTCATCACATAGTCTAATGGCATCTCTGACCTCAGGACGGGCGGGATCGATCATGCCAATGAGGCCCATCAGAACCAAATCCGTCTCCAGGTCATCAAAGGACAACGACTTCAAAGACACGTTGGCATCAATTTTCTTATACGCCACCGCGAGCACGCGCAGGGCATTCGATGCCATGTCTTGATTGGCTTTTTCAAAAGGGGCGAGATCAAAGGGCTGACCATGGATGGATGTCGCCTTTTTGAAGATGACATCCGGCGCGCCTTTGATGACGGCATAGCGGCCGTCCTCAAAGTCATGGACGGTTGTCATCATTTTCCTGACTGAGTCAAAAGGGAGTTCATACAAACGGGGATAGTCCGCTCTCTTGGCCTGGGGATCCATGCCGACAGAAAGGGCGAGATCAATGAACGCGATTTCCGTCGGGTCGCCGATTTTGACCAGACTGCCATCTTGTTCCTCGATCGAGGTGTCATTACAAAGCACTCCGAAAGACGCCATCTTCTTAAGATCCTCGGTGGCCGTCATGCCCTTTTCAATCGGAATGTCATTTCCATCCAACCAGACCGAGGTCACGGTCATGAGGTTTTGAGTCAACGTCCCGGTCTTATCCGAGCAGATGATTTGGGTTGATCCGAGCGTCTCAACCGCGGGAAGCGTGCGGACGATGGCCTTTTGTCTGACCAGGCGCTGCATCCCAATGGCCAATACCACCGTGATGATGGCCGGAAGGCCTTCGGGAATGGCCGCGACCGCAAGTGCGACCGAGGTCAGAAACGCTTCTTTCCAAACCTCGAATGACGCCCCACCCTCACCGATATAGGCTTCAGCGATCGTGATGGCGAAAATCAGGGCAGTGATCATCAACGCCAACAAGGCGAGTGTCTTTCCAAGGTCAGCCAAACTCTTTTGTAGTGGGGTCTCCTCATCCTTGGTTTCCTGCAACATCGTCGCGATTTTCCCAAGTTCCGTCGACATTCCGGTCTCACAGACCAAAGCCCGGCCACGACCATAGGTCACAACTGTCCCCATGAATCCAAGATTGGTCCGATCGCCAAGCGGCAGGTCTTTCTTGTCAATCAACTCACTGATTTTTTCTGTTGGTACGGCCTCTCCGGTCAAAGCCGATTCATCAACCTTCAAATTGACCGATTCGGTGATCCGGACATCGGCAGGCACGTAGTCTCCGGCATCCAGAACCACGAGATCGCCCGGAACCAGATCTTTGACATCAATCTGGATCTGCTTGCCGTCCCTGATCACTTTCGCTGTGGGCGAGGTCATCGCTTTGATGGATTCAAGCGCTTTTTCGGCCCGTTCTTCCTGAACGAGTCCAAGAATGGCATTGACAAGGACTATCCCGATAATCAGAAAGCCTTCAGCCCCTTCTCCGGTCAAAAACGAGACGAGCGCGGCCAGCAACAACACCAAAATCATGAAATCCTTGATCTGGTCAAAGAACTTCAAGATCAACGGTCTTGGCTTCATCTCCTCAAGTTGATTGGGGCCTTCTTCTTCAAGCCTCTTTGTCGCTTCATTGTGTGAAAGGCCGGTATCGAGATGGGTTTCAAGCTCTGAAGCAATCGCTTCTATACTTTGATTGTAGATGGGTTTCATAGGTTATCTCTCCTGTCTCATTCTGATGATGCCATGTGTTATTTTATCACGTTGTGGTCATCATCACAAGACAATCAGGTCAATGCCAGACTGTCAATTGTGCGTCAATTGAAGCGGTCATCAGGGACAAATCAGTCCAAATGGTGTAGGATAAAGGTAAGAAGGAAAGGTTGTGACTCCCTTATGGCGGATTTTTATATGCACCACTTATTTGCCCTTGATGTTTCAGGGTCAATCAAAAGACCCCTCGATCAAGACCTCGTCCTGATTGGCGCTCAAGGGCCCGATCCCTTCTATTTCAATGTCTTCGAAAAAACAGGTGCGTCCTCAAGAGTTCTGGCCGATGCCATGCATGAGAAAAAGATCGATCAGATGTTATCATTCATGATCATCCGCGCCAGTGAAAGTAACGATCAAAAGCTGATCAGCTACGTGATAGGATTCATCTCTCATGTCATTCTCGACCAAACCATCCATCCTTATGTCTATCACTACTCCGGCCTCTACAAACCCAAGAAACCTAAGGTTGGCCATCACCGTGGTCTTCATATGCGTTTTGAAAGACGCATCGATCTAGAGATGATCAAGCACAGAGAACAGATCGCTCCGAGAAGAAAAAAAGGCCTGTCTAAGATCATTCCAAAGACAGAGATACCCGAATCCATCCAAAAGATGTTCAAAGATCTCTCATCGTCAATCTATGACATTACGGGTGGCGGTGATCACTTCACCAAGGGGATCCGTTGGATGCGCTTTGTGATCAAGACCTTGGTCGCCGATCGTTTGGGTCTGAAGCGGGCCATCTTCAGTGTCATCGACCTTTTCAACCGTCGTCATGAACTTTTTCTCGCTGACTTCTCCTATGCCGCTTCGACCAAAGGGATTGATTACCTGAATCTCGGCCATCATCCCTGGCAACATCCCGTCACCGGAGAAACCCATCATCTATCGGTCTTTGATCTCTATGACCTTGCCATCAAGCGATTCGATGCCCTCATGGAAACCCTTGGCCCCTGTCTGTTTGATGGGGATTGTGTCCACATTGGAGACGCCATCGAGAACCGCTCTTTGAATAGCGGCATGCTTGAAGGAGACGATCAGACCATGTCTTATTTCTCACTCTTCATGGACAGCAATCTCGTTTTAGAAAAGCATCCCAAAAAACACAAATAAGACCCGCCGCGAAACCGCGACGGGTCTTTCCCTAGATCAGAAGATCGGTTGATTCCAAGACTTCCTCTTGCTTTTTCTCATCCACAAATGCCAGAAGGATTGCTCCGGCAACAAGCGGAATCAACAACACCAAAACGGCGATGTTGGTGCCCCATGCCCCAATCGCGATGGCGAGCAGGAAAGGACTGATGATGCCAGAGAACTTTCCAAAGACACTGAAGAATCCAAAGAACTCATTGGCCTTCTCAATGGGAAGCATCTTCGCAAAGTAACTTCTTGAGATCGACTGGATGCCCCCTTGGGCGCTCCCGACAAGAATCCCCACAACCCACATCAGCCACACCCGGTCCTCATTGATAAAGGATGTGATGATGATCGTGATCGCGTAAATCGCGATCCCGAAATAGATCATGATCTTGCCGCCAAACCGCTTGGTCAACTTGCCATATATGATCGCGCTTGGAAAGGCGATCAGCTGGACCAGAACAACAACCCCAAGCAATACCGTGACGCCGACCCCGAGATCGGTTCCAATAGTCGTTGCGAGTCTGATGACGGTATTCACGACATCAATATAGAAGAGATAGGCAAACATGAAGATGAAGATGAACCGGTAGTTTTTAATGTCCAAAAAGGTGTTCTTGAGACGTTTCAAAGACTTCCTGATAGGCTGTGGCTCATGAGGAATCTCATAGACTTGCTTGGCATCTCTTAGAAGCGGCATCGAATAGATCAGCCACCAACCGACCGCCACCAAGAATGCGAAGCTGACGGTGAGTTGCTCATATCCGGAATCAAGAAATCCCAGAACGACCAATGCATAGGGGATGATGGCGACGGTGAAGGGAATCATGGAGCCGATATAACCCCAGGCATACCCCTTTGAACTGACCTCATCCATCCGTTCCTCCGTCGTCACATCAATCAGGAAAGCGTCATAGACGACGTTCGCGATGTTATAGCCGATTGAAGAGATGACAAACACAATCAACAAGGTCACGACATGCATGCCGGGAATCGCAAGGGTGACACCACCAATGATCCCCAACAAAAGAAAAATCCGGAAGAACTTTATCTTGTTGCCTTGATAGTTTGAGAGTGAACCGATGATTGGCGACAAGATGGCGTCGGTCAGTGCGATCCCCGCTGTGACGAATGTGAAGATTTGGGTGCGGTTATCAATATGGGACGCGATACTTTGATAATAGATGGGAAACAGCACGGTCACGATGGTCAGAATGTATGCCGAGTTGGCAACGTCATAGAGGACCCAACTCCGTTCCTTGCTGGTCAGCCCTTTCAATTTGAACATCAAAACACATCCTTTCATAAAGACATGATAGCACAGGATGGGTCTATTGTATCCAAGAGATTTGCTTCTTAACTGATATTTGACATGAAAAAACACTGATGGCCATGACAGACACCAGTGTTCTTTGTCCCTTAAAACGCACTACTTGACTGCGATCGCGTCAATCTCAACCATGACACCTTTGGGCAGTGCCACCACCCCAACAGCGGCCCGGGCCGGCTTATGGCCTTCAAATCTCTTCTCATAAACCTGATTCATGTCTGCAAACATGCCCAGATCAGTCATGAACACCCCACAGCGGACAATGTTTTCCTTTGTCATGCCGGCAGCCTCGACGATGGCGAAAACATTTTTGAGCGCTTGATCGGTCTGGGCTTTGATGCCGCCTTCGACCACGGTCATGGTCAAAGGGTCAAAAGGAATCTGTCCAGAAACATAAAGTGTGTCTCCCGCCATGACCCCTTGGCTATATGCGCCAACGGCTTGAGGGGCGTGCTCTGTTTTGATGATTGTCATAACCATCACATCCTTTCAAATCCATCATACACGAAAGCGTCAAAAAAAACATCACCAACCGGTGATGTCATTGGTCATGATGATCAAGAGACGATATCCGATCCAAGATGTTTCGTGATGTCTTTCAAAAAACGGTTGCCGTACCCATAGATAAATCCTCCGGGAACTCCCTTGAGTTCGCGCATGGCCTCTAGTGATGTTGGCTTCTTTTTGGACAGGATCTCAAGCACATGATCATCACAGATCGCATCCTCAGGGATATGCTTCTCAATCGCGATGGCCCGTCTGGTCATCTCAAGATCATAGTAAAGCCCATTTTGAATCACAACATGCCCATAGAGCACATCGACATATGCGCTTTTGTCGTTTGCCTGAAACTCAAGTCCAACAGAGGTCACATCAATCAAAGGCACCTTGCCTTTCATGGTCAGTTTCAAAAGGTTCAAGGCAATCATCCGTCTGATGATCCTGATCATGGCGGGACGGCTGATGAAATGAAGCGATCCAAAAAACTCATCATTTCGGATTTCCCGATTGTCCCTGGCGCCAAGATATCCAAGAAAGAGATTGACGGTTTTCCGTTCACTCATCTTCGGATGTCTTTCACTGACACCTCTGATGATGATGGCAGCAACCGCTCGGTTCAAGACATCATACATAAAAAAGCCCCTCCCAAATCAAATGACATTGGAGGGTTCCGGGTGAAAAGACCCCCCAATCTTTTCACTATGTATTGTATCATTCAGTTTTGGTCAATCCAAGGTGACTCCACGATTTGTGCGGAAAACGCACATTTACTCCACGTCCGGTCCGGAGAGTCTCGTCATCTGCCCAGTCTTCGGATTTTTCGAATACAGAGCGTATTTCCGGTAAAACTCAACGTTCATGCGCCGGATGAGCACTGCCAAAGCAAGATTTCCAATGATCATAAGCGGCACACTCACCCGCATCAACAGAGAAACGTTGCCCGGTCCGAAGAAAAGGATGCTTCCCATCAAGATGATATGGATGACGAAGGCGTATAACAACAGGATCATGAATCTGACCCGGTAGAAGTTGCTGTTGGCATGAAAATAATCAATTTCCTTCTCACGTCGGCCAAGGGTCCACTCCATCACGAACAAGTAAGTGAAGAGGGTTGAACCCAGAAGCAACATCACCGAAAAGAATGGCGTCACTTCTTCTCGCACATAGAGTTCAAGCATATAGATGAACCCATAGATCAGAAGAAGTGCCCACACGACAAAGTTGGTGGCAAGTGCGATCGTCACTTTGATCTGGAAACGGTCGATATCTTCTGACGTGTCCGGATGGACAAAGACGAGTTGTTCATAATAGGGATAGTTGATGATTCGGTGACGGTTTCCAAATTCCGAGACTTCCTGATATCCATAGACCAAAAGAAACGCGAACACACCGAAGGAGAAGAGGGCCGCGAGAAGTGACTGTAAGACAAAAACACCCATAAAGGACGACAAGACGATGAAGACAAACATCACTCTCGTCACGATATGGTTCTGTCTGACCATCGGTTGATACCTGACGGTCAGGAAGTGGGGTTCAAAGCGGGCATCAGCACCCGTTCTGGTTCCAAAGAATTCATTGACACCAATGCCAAAAAATTGGGCCAAACGATCAAGGTCATCATATCCGGGCGCACGTGTGCCCCGTTCCCAACCACTGATCGTCGACTCACTGACATTGACTGCGTCGGCGAGATCTTTCTGGGTCAAATTCATTTCTCGTCTCAGCCGCTTGATGGTCGTGCCAACTTGTTCCTGAATCACGTCATACCCCCCAGGCTTAAAAAATCTGTGTCTAGTCCTTATTATACCTTAATTTCTTCTCTTCTATTGTCAAATGTTCATCTATAAGCATCAAAACGACATAACCGAGAAAGATTTGTCATCCTAATGACGAGATGATGGACGTCATCAGGCGCACGAATTGGTCTTTGACTTCTCTTGCCTGATCGATCACATCCGCATGCGACAAAGGCTCAGGAAGGATCCCCGAAGCCATGTTGGTCAAAACTGAGATGCCTAGCACCTTCATGCCCATATGAGAGGCGACCAACGCTTCCGGTACGGTTGACATGCCAATCGCATCCCCACCCAACATCCTGATCATCCTGATTTCTGCCGGAGTCTCATAGGATGGGCCTGTCCACCAGGCATAGACCCCTTCCCTGAGCGTCATCGATCGCGCTGACGCCGCATGCTTCGCATGATCGATGAGCGCTTGGTCATAGATCATCGTCGCGTCTGGAAACCTTGGACCAAGTGCGTCAAGGTTTGGTCCAATCAAAGGATTGTCAAAGACAAGATTGATGTGATCGGTGATAACCATCAGATCGCCTGGCTCAAAGGTGGTGTTGACCGCCCCGGCGGCATTGGTCAGGATCAGGGTCTCAATCCCCATCACTTTCATGACCCTGATCGGAAATGTCACGGCCTCAAGTCCTTTGCCGTCGTAGTAATGAAAACGCCCTGACATGGCCAAAAGCGGGACACCCGCCAAAGTGCCGATTACCATTTGTCCGGCATGTCCTTTGGTCTCAAGCG
>JAGYLU010000035.1 GCA_018400755.1 Acholeplasmataceae bacterium | reverse complement strand
CTTGATGTGCCAAAGCGGTCTATGAGGATGATAGACACCTTCTGGATAGGCATCGGTCCGGTGATTGTCGCGGAGTACCAGATCCAGGGTGTAGATTTGACCCTCTAGGTTCGCGATTGGTGTGACAGTGTGATGGGGCACACCCTCTGTCGAAGAAACAATGTCCAAAGCCTTATGATCATAGGTTTTCCAAGCATCCATGATGCGCACGGCATATCGTTTGATCAGATCACGATCAAGAGATGTGAGTCTGATGACGGTCATAGGCCAGTCAAGATGCGTGATCGTGATCGGTTCATCCAATTGAAAGCGTGTCACCGTTTGGGCATGCTGGATTGGGAAGGTATGTCTGCCTCCTTGGAAGTGGTCATGGTTCAATATCGAGCCACCAACGATAGGCAGATCAGCATTTGATCCGATGAAGTAATGGGGGAACTGGGTGACAAAGTCAAACAGATAATCAATGGTCTGATGACCGATTTTCATCGGTCGATGGACATCGTGAAGCACGATGGCATGTTCTTCGTAATAAAGATATGGGGAGTACTGAAGATGCCACGGTTCCGATCCCAAAGTGATTGGGACAATTCTCAGATTCATACGGGCATTGTGCATGTTCTGTTCGTTTTCCTTGCAGATCACACACTTGGGAATGCCTGCTTCAGAAACGGATACAAGTTCTTTGCCGGCGGCTTCGATGTCACGGGGATCCTTTTCCGGTTTGGCCAAATTGATGGTGAGTTCATAAGTCCCATAGGTGCCTGTCGTTTTCCATGCGATGTTTTTTTGAAGGCGTCTGGTCTTGATGTAGTTGGATGCCTTTGAGATGTGATAAAGGTAATCGGTCGCTTCTTTGGGATCCTTGACCTTGAGATCATGAAACGTCTGTTTGACCGTCTCTGGAGAAGGCATCAACGCATCCATGAGCAGGGCTTCATAGATGTCTCGGTTCTTGATGGTGTCCGGGACAATGAGTCCCTTTTGGGCCATAAAGTCAAGAATCGGCTTCAAGAGATCATCAAGATCTGCCTCACATGGCTCCTCGACGTAAGGCCAGGGGTCAATATCAAGCCTGTCAGCAAGGGTCTTGATGACGTGGTTGATGGCGCTGGTTTCAAACAAATGGTTTTGAAGGCCATAGAAAACGAGTTTTGAGAGCATGGTCATATCAGCGTCCCTCCTCAAAGACAAAAAGCACTTGATGGCGATACGTCTCGTCTGGTCTTAGGATCGCACTGCTCAGATCCTTATGATGAATCCCACCTGGTTCATACTGACACTCGACTGTAAGACCCCGGTAGACGCTCTTGCCATCAAACATCTCAAGATGAGAAGGGGTAGGAAGATTGTGGGTATAGACCACCACTGCGGGATAATCGGTATAGATCTTGACAGACCGCTTTGTCTTGGGATCTTCGATGCCAATGGATAGATGATCAAGGGTCGGATGATTCAAAATCCAGCAATGATCAAAGCCTTTGAAAACCGTATCTATAACCTCTTCAATGGCTTTGCCAAGGCTTTTCTGGGTTCTAAAGTCATAAGGTGTCATCGTGACTGGCAAAGAACCATTCACACTGTGATCAGGATTGATATCGACTAATTGATCAGCATCGATCATGAGGTTATGATCAAGGATCTTGTTTGGGATATCCAAGTTGAAGTAGACATGGTTTGTGATGTTGACAAGGGTCGTTTTGGTGGTCGTGGCTTCATGGATGAGATGGATCGTGTTGTTCTGGCTGACCCTGTAGGTCACATCAAGAGACACCTCACCAGGAAAGTCCTCTTCACCATCTTTACTCAGATAGCGAAACGTCAGATCAATACTCTCTTCTTTGATCACGGGGTCGAGCATGTCAAAGGCTTTGAATGAAAACCCCTTTGGCCCACCGTGCAGTTTTGATTGCGGGGCTCCGAAGGGCTCCACCGGATAAGTGGTCCCATCAATCTGATAATTGGGGGAGAATAGACGACCAGCGGTTCGTCCAACTGTCTTGCCATAATAGTTTTTTGAAGATAAGAAATCCTCCAGGTCATAAGGTGTGACAGCAAGGTCCTGACCATGGAACATGATCCGGTGGATGGCCGCCCCCAGACTCGTGAATGTGACCGTCAGGCCATGACTGTTATCAATGGTGACATAGTCAATGGACCCATACGATGTCAGACGTTTGTCATATGTGATATTCATCAGTGATCTCCCTTACGCCATCGGTAAATGTGACCGGATAAAAGGAGGCCTTGAGTCCGGTCTTTTTTTCATAAATGTGATTCACATTGGTTTCAAAGGTATCGCTTAGGGTTTCAGGAACCAAAGCAATGGCACATCCTCCGAATCCCGCCCCAGTCACCCTGGCACCAACGGCTCCGAACGTTCTGGCGGCGTCGGTCAGCACATCAAGATGAAGACCTGTCACATCGTAGTCATCTTTGAGTGACTGATGGGATTGATTCAATAACGCCCCAAACATAATCGCATCCTCGGATGCCAAGGCATCTTTGGCTTTCAAGACCCGGTCTTGTTCGCTGACAGCATGGTGGGCCCGACGGTAGATGAGCGGGTCTTTGAAGAGTGTTTTGTGGGCTTCGAACTCATCAAGGCTCAACTGACATAGGTCATCAATCTTGATCACTTGTTTCAAGACCTTTAGGGCGGCCATGGATTCCTCTCGGCGTTCATTGTACTTGGACTCCGTTGTCTTCCTTTGATAATGGGTGTTCATGATGACAAAACGATACCCTTCAAAGACCGCTGGCAAATAGCTGATCTGACGTGTTTTGGTGTCCATCATCATCGCATAACCTTCTTTTCCGGCAGCAATCGAAAGTTGGTCCATGATGCCACAGTGCATCCCCATATAGTCATTCTCAGCTTCCTGGGCAAGCACGGCAATCCTCTCTTTTGATAATCCCAAATCAAACAGGTTGGACGCGATTTGTCCCACCAACACTTCAAGTGATGCTGAGGAGGAAAGACCTGACGCTGTCGGTAAATTGCCATCAATCATGAGATCGAGCCCGCGGTCAATTGGAAATCCGTGTTTGATCAAAGTATGAAGCACACCTTTGACATAGTTCGCCCATCCATGACTTGGATCATAGGACAAATCATCAAGGGTCAGAGTCATCACGCCCTCTTTGGGAACGACAGCGACACCATGTTCAAGGTCCTGTCGGCACGGATCCGTGCCCATCCGAAGGTCCCAAGATCAATGGCGGCGGGAAAGACAAGACCACCGTTGTAATCAATGTGTTCACCGATCAGGTTGACCCGTCCTGGTGAGATAAAACGACGGATCTGTCCACCTGTTTCAAAATAGGTCTCGAATGTCTTGATCATCATTGTCCACTCCTGTTCATTCAATCATTGGTTTCATAGAGTTGGATCTCATAATCACAGAGATCCTGATAAAACTGGCTGTCATGAGAGACCAGAATCAACGTGCCCCGATAGGCCAAGAGCGCACTCTTAAGCGCTTCTTTGGCTTCATAGTCCAGGTGGTTGGTCGGTTCGTCAAGAATCAGGACATTGCCTTTCTGATGTCTGAGAAGGGCGAGTCTGACCTTGGTTTGTTCCCCACCCGAAAGTGATCCCATCGGTCGGTTTGCCATATCATAATCGATACCATGGTTTCCCAGCAGACTCATGACCTCTTTTTTTGAGAATGCGGGATAATGACCGTGGACAACCATAAAGGGGGTCATGGTCTCATCGAAGCTGTTCTCTTGTTCAAAATAGGCAATCTTCGCCGTGTCAATCCATTCGAATGTGCCTCCTAAGGCGTTAATCCTTGAGAGAATGGTTTTGACAAACGTGGATTTTCCAATCCCGTTTCGACCGGTCAAAGCGACCTTGTCCTCTTTCATGATGGTCATCGAGATCGGCTCGACAAGGGGTCCGTCATACCCAATCTCAAGATCCTCGGTCTTAAGGACATCCCGACCTGTCGATGAGGCCATCGGGAAATGGAACTTATAGGTCCGACTCTTGTGCGGTGGTTCGATTCTTTCCATCTTTTCAAGCATTTTCCGTCTGCTTTGAGCCCGTTTGGTCGTTGAGTCCCTGACGATGTTCTTCTTGATGAACAACTCGGTTTCCAAGATTTTTTTCTGTTGGGCGACGAAGGCTTTATGATGGGCTTCGAAGCGCTGGACGCGTTCCTTCAAATAAAAGTCGTAATCTCCTTTGTAGCGACTGACTTTCTTGCCTTCGATCGCAAACACTGTTTTGGCGATGCGTTCAAGGAAGTCTTCCTGATGGGAGACCACGATGAACGCTTTGGGATAGGCTGATAGAAACTTGGCCAACCAGTCAATGTGCCTGACATCAAGAAAATTCGTCGGTTCATCGAGCAAGAGCACATCAGCTTCTTCCAAAAGCAGTTTTCCCAAGATGATCTTGGCCCGCATGCCTCCTGACAGGGTCTTGATCTTGGTGTCCAAGATCTCCATATCGAGACCAAGACCATGGATGACGTTACCTATTTTTGACTTCATGGCATAGAAATCAGAGGCCAAGAGATCATCGGAAATCACCGATGCCCTTTCCAAAAGTCGTGCTTGTTCGATGCCTTCGACATGCGCCACTTGATCATAATAGGCAAGCATCTCCCGTTCCTTGTCGAAAAGCGGCATGAAGACATCATAAAGATACGCCCTCACGGTCAGCGTCTGATCAATCTTCGCGTATTGGTCGAGATATCCGATCTTTTTCCCGGGCATCCATCTGATTTCACCGGTATCGGGTTTCAGTTCACGGTCCAAAAGCTTCAATAAGGTTGTCTTGCCGGTACCGTTGGGTCCGACAAGGACCGCATGCTCACCCTCAAACAGACGAAGGGAGGCGTTATTGTAAAGTTCGCCATCTGCGTAGTTGAAGGTCAGCCCGGTCACATCCAAAAGACTCATATCACATCTGACACATTTGTGTCATCCTTTCTGCCAAAGTCACATCCTGATGAAAAACATGAAGCCACTGGTCAAAAGCGCACAGAAGCTGAAGAACACCATGAGGATCTCATAGATCCAGGTCTTCTCAGGGTTGTTCCGATAGGTTTGGAAATACCCGATTGATAGTGGCATCAACACAATGAACAAAAGCTTTTTTCCGCGATAGCCGTCTTTGATGGCCTGTCTCAGTCTCAGCAAGAAAAGCCCTGGAAGGCCGGCAAACAAGACAATCCAGAAAGCGAACACCATGATGCCTGCGAATGTGTCAATCATGGGCTTTGCCTCCAAAGATGACATAGAAAAGACCTAACACCGGAAGGATGAAAACGAGGATCCAGTCGGTGAAAAACAAGAAGATGACAGCCCATACATAAAGCCAGAATGTCATAAGGACCCGATGTCTGAGTCTCATGCTGTCGCCTCACTCTCGGTCACGATTGTGGTAGTAAGCTGTCCGTTCGAATCAAGTAAGATGACGCGACCACCACGGTCCAAAGTGCCATAGCCATTGTACCCTGTCGCGCGCCCATAGGCAAGAAGAATCCCATCTTTTGAAAATGAGAAATCGTTCAAATGGTCGTGTCCGACGAAAACCCCCTTGGTTTTGCCGTAGGTGACCATCAACGTGAACAGACCCGTATTCGTCCCTTGGAAGTAGACCTTGTCCTCGCCGAATGTACCCTCATAATCAATGACATCGGCATACTCCTTCAAAGGGGTATGCATGAAAGCCAAGGACTCTTTGACATCGTCTTTGACCTTGTTTTCATACCAATCGACCTGTTCTGATGACAGATAGTCATATTTGCCATCTTCTGGGGCATAGGTCTTTCGTTCGCCCTTCGTATCAAAGAAATAGAGGTGAGCGAATGGCATCCCGTTTTGATCGACTTGGATTTCAAAGTTGCCATATCCGCCATTCTCAAGAGATGGACCGACTTTGAACAAAAGATGCTCGGTCTCTTCAATCACTGAAAGAAGTGTACGTTTGTCGTGAAAATCATCATCGTGATTTCCAAAGACGAATGTCCATGGGGTCTCAAGTGATTCCATGACATTGACAAGCTGACGAAAGAGCATCAGTGCTGTCGGTGACATCATCATGTCGCCGGTCACGACAACCAGGTCATAATCATCTGCTTTGACCAATGTCCTGATCAGGTCATAGGTCTTCCTGTCACGCCTGTCAATCCCATAAGTCAGATGAAGATCGGTGATCTGAAGGATGTTGAGGACATCATCATCGATCGCGATGACAAGAGGTGCGTCATCCGTGTAGGGGTCTTCGACCATCTGATGACATGCATGTAGCAACAAAGACAAAGCCAACAGGGTCAACATCATCAATTGTTTTTTCATAGTGTTTCCTCTTTGAGCGCCCGTTCGATGTCCGGTAGGGTTCCAATTTTGATATTGTCAAACGTCGTCTCAAGCCGTGTGAACACCATCTCGTTCTCATTGATAAATCGTTTGATCGGATGTAAGGAAGGGTAAACGACAATCAATGTCAGGGTTTGTCGGTCCCATAGGCCCTCGGTCTTGACATAAGTGTGCTGTCTAAAAGATGACACTTCGAAGACCTTGATGCTGTTGATGGTCAGTTCGGCCTGTGAAGGCACATGAAACAAACAAACATCATAGGTCGCTTGTTTGGTTTTGAGGACAAGTTTGCCCTCAACCTCATGAAGATCAGCCAGGGCATCAAGGGTATTGATGACCGACATCCGCAAAGTCCGCTTTTGATGTCTGGCGTAGAGAAAGACGAAAATGACAATCACAAGGATCACAACGATGTAGAGCCATCTGGGATCAAAGGGCATCGGTCTCACACCTTTCTTTGGTCACAGAGACCAAGATTTTGTCACGAAAGACGCAATGATACGTCCATGGTTTAAGATCATTAAGGACAGAAGGTAGAAAGTAAGGGATATTGTGAGCCACCCCAGTGTTTCCAGGGGCCATCAGCCAATCCACTGTTTTCCAGTCAAGGATGCCTTCTCTGGTCTTGATAGGGGTCTTGAACCGAACGTCTTGAGGCAAACTCACCAAATAGAGATAAAGCCCATGGCCATTAACATCAAAACTGTTCCAGGTGAGCGTCCCTTTGTATTGAAAAAGATCAACGGAAAGCTTGAGTCCGGTTTCCTCGGCAATCTCACGCCTGATGCATGCCTCAGGGGTCTCACCATCCTTGAGTTTGCCGCCAAGGCCGTTCCAGGACCCGAGCCAAGGGGCGCGTTCACGGTTGAGCATCAAAATTTGTGAGTCTTGTCTGATAAATCCCAGTGTGTAGGTATGCATGGCTTTCCTTTCCGGTGTGACAGACAAAGCGGATTTCATCACTTTCCCCTTGCAATCACGGTGTGATATGCTATAATATTACATGCGAAAGAAAATGCCTCCTTAGCTCAGTTGGAAGAGCAACTGACTCTTAATCAGTGGGTCGTAGGTTCGAGCCCTACAGGGGGTACCATCGCATATGACACAATCCCGTGGATTGTGTTTTTTTTAAAAGACCAACTCTAGCGGATGATGATCGGAAAGCCACGGTTTTCCAGGATCGATGACACGGGCATCATAAAACGATAGGTTATGAATGAAAATATGATCGATTTTCGTGCCTGGAAGCGACTTACCAAAGTCATGAAATGTCGTCACAAGGCCATCTGTCACTGGTTCATATGTGCGTTCGATAGCCCTGATGGTCTTTGATCCACGTTCTTGGTTGAAGTCCCCGGACAAGATGATACCCGCCTTGGGATGCACTTTTTTGAAGGCGTCTAGTTCTGATAGAAGGACCAAGGCTTGGGCGTGGGAGATCTCATCGGAGGCATAATCAAGATGGGTGTTGACAAGTAACAATTCGCGCCCGATCCGATCATTGAAGAGTGCGAGTGTCGCGATCCTGTGAAAGTGACTTCCCGGAAACTTAGACACCTCACGGGGCGTCTCAGAAAGCCAAAAAGTATCATGATGTCTGAGGATCAGACGATCCGGGCGAAAGAAAATGGGAACGCCTTCGTCTTCGTTGTTCCGATATGTGACAATCATCTCATAGCCCGTCAGACACGCCTGCAAAGCGGTCGCCATTGCCGGGGTCACTTCCTGAAACATGAACACATCGGATGCTTTCCCCAGGAGAAAACGGCACAGCCGTTCCTGACGCATCAGGAAACGATTATCACCGTCTGAAGGCACATCAACTCGCAAATTGAAACTCAGGCATGAAAGCATGGGTCTCACCCTCCTTTTATGATAAAGTATACCATCAATGGGCTTAATTTGACAAATCAAAACAGGCGCAATTGCGCCTGTGATGATGTCTGTTAGGTGATTGTGACCAAAAGGGTCGATGAGAGCTCAGACGTTCGGCCAGCAAAATCAACTGCCTGAATCTGGACCGCATACGTCTCACCCCTGACCAGACCCGAGAGCCTGATCTGATTCAAATTGGTATAACGCTTGGTCTCACCGTCAATATGGACGATATATTCTTCAACCCCAACATCGTCAGTCGACGGTTGCCAAAATATGCTGTTCGCAAGTGATGAGGCGATCGAAAGCCCTTGGGGCGTCGATGGTGCCTCTTTGTCAAGGGTTGCCACATCACGTTCATAGACGCGGACATAATCGACTTCCATCGCGGTCGGGAAAGCGGTGTCGTCCACTCCTTGAACGCCTCCCCAAGTGCCACCAACAGCGACATTGAGGATCAGGAAGAACAGTTGATCAAAGGGGAAGGCCGCGTCATAATCAACATCCTGGTTGAAATGGGCGGCATATGAGAACTGCCCATACTGAACGCCATCGACATAGGAAATAATCGAGCCTGGGGTCCAGATGATCTCATAATCCTTGAATTCGGTCTCAACATTTGAAACATCCTTGTCAAAGCCAATCTGGGTGCCCTCATTATGGTTAAACTTCTGGGTGTGAATGGTCGTGTGGATGACATCTTTCTCGTAACCAACGTATTCCATGATGTCAATCTCACCACTGTTTGGCCAACTGCCATAGACGCCCATGGTAGGCATCATCCAGATGGCTGGCCACAAACCCCGTCCCGATGGCATCTTCGCAGAGACAACGATTCTGGCATACCGCCAATCACCCTTATACTTGGTTGTGAGCCTAGATGAGGTATATTCTCTACCCATATAGGATTCCTTCTTGGCAGTGATCACGAGTTTGCCATCCACGATCTCGGCATTTTCACGGCGATAAAACTGAAGTTCCTGATTGCCGCCACCATTGCCATTGATCTCAAAATTCCATTTTTCCTCGTCAATCTCAGGGTCATTGAACTCATCAGCCCAACTGCAAACCCAACCCCCTTCGAGGGTCTTGACATCACAATCACTGACGGCTTCGAGCGGTTTGATGCCATTGGGCAACTCATTCTTGTCAGAACACGCCACCACCGTCATTGTCATCAGTAACATCAATATCAATAAGCCTTTTTTCATAAGTGCGTCACTCCTTTTCATCATTCTCCGGTAATACCGGTTCTGTCAATGCTTTCGGTGAAGTGTCTCTGGGCGATAAAATAGAGCACCAAAAGCGGCAGGATCGTAATCATATTTCCGGCAAGCATGATCGCTTCATTCAGTTCGGCACCAGGGGTTCCAGGTGGAAAGAGCGTTTCATAACTGGCCCTGAAGGCGCGCAATTTGAGCGGCATCGTGACATCACGGCCCACATAAAGCGATGTCGTGAAGGTCTCATTCCAATACCAGACGAAACTGAAGAGGAACACGATGATGAACGAGGGAATAGCCAGCGGCACGGCAATGCCTGTAAATACCTTGAAGGGACTCGCCCCATCAACTTCCGCTGATTCCATCAAAACACCGGGAATGGTCTTGAAGAACTGGTAGAAAATCAGAATGTAGATGGCCGCGTTGACACCCTGACCAAAAATGGCAGGGATGACCATCGCGTTTTGGGTGCTCATAAGTCCAAGGTTCCTAAAAATCACCATATTCGCGACCATGGTCACCTGCGACGGCAATATGAAGGTCGCGAGCATCAATGCAAAGAGCACCTTTTTAAGAGGGAAATCAAAACGGGCAAACCCATAACCGACAATGGCCGAAGAAATGGTGGCTGAAAGGCTCACCTTCAAGACATAGCCAGTGGCGTCAAAGACTGCGCCTGGAAAATTAAGAACATCCATCGCCTTGACATAGTTCTGATATTCAAGCACTGTCGGCACCCATTTGATCCCCGGATTGATCAGGTCATCGACACTCATGAAACTGTTGACGAGCATGAAGAGGACCGGGTAAAGGTAAATATAGCTGAAACTGATCAAAAGGGTATAAATCACCACTTTGTAAAGAAAACCATCCGTGAAGTTCATCCCATAGAAGAAACGTCTGAACTTGGTCTTGAAAAGCCTCATGTCTTTTGTCTTGGTCATCGTCATCGCTCCCTTCTTCTGGCTGTTGTGATGCCTACAAAGATCAGCATCAACAAGACCATCAGGAAGAAATACACCCAAGCGATGGCGGCGGCGTATCCGTAACCGAACCAGAAGTTCGAATCAGGCGCACCGACCAACATATGGCTTCTCGCTAAATCAAGAATACCACCTTCTTCGACGAATAGCGACATCGAGACAACGATGTAGATGATGGCGACCGAAATGAGCGGTTTGATCGAGGGCAAGGTGATTTTCCAAAACCGGTCCCAAGGCGACGCCCCATCGATGGCGGCGGCTTCATAGATTGATGAGTCAATCTTTTGAAGCCCTGCCAGAAAGATCAGAATCGGGATACCAGCATACCACAAGATCAAAAGCATTGAGGTCAAAAGCGTCTCCAACGGGTTCGCGATGAGCGGTCCCAGGTTTTCTGTGATCATGGAAAGAATATCACTGTCTTGAAGCGAAGGCAAGGATGTCGCATTCTGATTGGTGAGTTCACCGATCACCGGTCCGGTCGAAATGACAACGGGCAAGAAAAAGATGGTTCTCCAAACCCCTTTCATCTTGATCGGGTTGTTGATCAGAACCGCAATCATGATGGAGAACACAATGATCAACGGCACCGAGAGCAACATCTTGCCGACATACGTGGCATAAAGCGGCAGCAAGACCTGGCTTTGGAAGATGTTTAGATAGTTGCCAAATCCGGTAAAGGTCGTCTCAACGCCGGTCTGCAAACTGTAGTACGCGACATTCATGCTGAGATAAAGCGAATAAAACATCGGATAGAGCGTGAAAATCATAAACCCGATCAACCAAAGCATGATGAAGAGATAGCCATAGTAGGCACTTCGTCTTTTCCTGGTGATTTTGACATCCAATTTGGAAAAGAGTGTCAACGTCTGCCCTCTGACACGAATGACGGGATTATGTGACAGGGCATGTCTGATTTTTTCCAAGAAGGGAACAATCGTTTTGTTGAAAAATCGACCGATCACTTCAAACACTTTGACAAACCCTTCTCTAACTTTCAAAAGAGCTTTCATGATTGTCTCTTTGAGTGTCTTCATGGCATGATCACCTCATATCCCCGGGCCTCAATGGTGATGCCGTCTTTGATCAGGTCATTGTTGGTATAGTTGACGTAGATCACAACCCCGTTGTCATAAGTGACTTTCGAAAGACCGATCTGAAGGATCTCACGGGCTTCGATCTTCGCGTTGATGACCGGACTCAAGGCTGTATTCAACCAGTCATAAGTTCCGATGATGCTCTCCTGATAGAGGTTCGCTTCGGTGGTGAAAAACATGCTGGCATTGGTGTAGCGCATCTCATAGGTTGGTTCTTCGGTCAACACATAACTGGGGTTGATCCCAAAATCAACCATCATCAGAAGCCGGTCATCGCCAAGGGCATTGAAGTTCAGATACGGTGTGTAGTAAGAGAGGCTGCCCTTCAAAATGATCGGAATCAAAGGAATGAGATCAGTATAATAATCAAATTGGCTGTTGGTAATGGGCATATCAAGGTACCCGTTTAGATGCTGATAGACAAGACTGTTCGGTCTAGAGAGCAACCAGCCATCATAAAGTGACAAGATGTCATCATAGTATCTAATCCCCTGACTGCGCTCATAAATGACTCCATCATCATAGGTGCTAAAGAGCGTGTGCCCAAGATTGCCAGATTGGAGACCGGTGATGCCTAGATCCTCAAAGAATGATTGATCATCCTTGGCCATCCGGTAACTTGACTCCGGTATCAGATAATAGATATCCATTGTATTGCCATTCAGATCACGTCGTGTATAAGACATCTTGAGACGGGACAGGTTTCTTGCGACATCACGGTTATAGGAAACCCTGGTGGACAGTTCGGTCGAGATCAGATACTCGTTTTCGAGATAGACCGTATTCTGATCACCCGTGATGGTCTCAAATAACGTCTTGAAGTCGCGTTCGTCGTGGATTCGTGTCCGGTAAGGGGCGCGGTAGACAAAACCATCTTTGCTCCAACCATAAACCGTAACCTGCTGATTGGTGATGCCGGCATCCTTGAATGACTGATAGCGATCAAGCATCTCGGAAGGGGTGGTCATCTCGACATGGGAGGTCCCGATAAAAGCGGGTTCCTGGTCGCCAGTGATATAACTGGTATGCAAAGGAATGGATCCGTCAACAACTTTCTCGCGCTGTGATAGCACATTTCTTGCGATCAGGTGATCGCGATAATCAGCGGCGATACCGACATATGAGGCCTCATCGTTGCTCATGAAACGGTAGTTGATCCGGTAGTCCGATGTGGTCATCTGTTCAGAAACCGCATCATTGCCGTCTCCAGCCTTGTTGATGATGGTCCTGAAGATCTGCCTGACACTGAACCTTGAATGGATCCGGTGATACCTGCTGTTATCCCCCCAAAACTGGGCGATCAGTTGGGTGTTTTCCGATCCTTCGGTAACTTCAGCGTAGAAAGCATTCCCACCAACCCTGTGAACGAGTCCGAAAATCGGAACTGAGAGCTCCGGCAAGGTGGTTGAGTTGTAACCTGCATCAGCGCCATAAAAACGGGCTTGGAAGAGCGCATTATGGGCGCGGTCGAGCCTGACCAGCGCACCAACACCATCGGGGATCACAGCATAACCGGGAATCTTGTCCTCACGGGCAGCACCCAGATAGGGAAAGAGTGACACCGACAACAAAGTGTAGGTTTCATTAGTCTCAATGATTGATTGATTTTGAATGGCTGCGTCGAATGACGCGCCATCAAGGGCGAAAGAAACAGTCATTTGGAAGCCCAGGCTTTTGATATTGACCTGAACATCAAATGCGGTCTCGCGGGCATTGACGATTGTGTTCTCAACCCGGTTGGTCTGATAGGAGTCCTCTTCGATCAAAAACGGGCTAAGTGGATCTTCCTGACCTTCCATGATCGCCCCATTGGTCTGATAACTGACATCAGCGATCGTATAAAGGGATTCGGTCTGGATTGTTGATGAGGTGATCTTGGCACTGCGTCCATAAGTCACCCATAGCCCTGAGTTCATCAAATTCCGATTGCTGGTATTGTCTTCCCGGTTTCCGGAAATCCCTTGGAACTCGGGTCTTGATGACCAAAGGTATCCGGTTGTTTTGTTTCTGACCATGACGGAAAACGAATCGACCTCAAAGTATAATTCGATGTCATCATTTTCAAGCATTTTGACAAACCCCAGTGTTTCAAGATCAAGTTCGTCATAGGCCAACGTGAAAAGCGTCTCGTAATCACTCATCACTGCCGGATCAACATCGTCTGGTTGGGTATAACGCGAGCTTTCAAGCATCAACGTCTCAACATACGGATAGTTTCCGGGCACATTGTCAATGTCGGCCTCGGCCATCCGTTCAAACCCATAAAGTGTGGTTGTGATGACCATGGTGAAAAACACCATGACAAGCATGCGTTTAATCCATTTAGCCACGGACGGTCACCTCCCTGATGATGTCTGCGAACAACGTCCAGACTTCGCTTAAGAGCAAATAGATGATGAAGACAACCGCCAGGATCATCAGGGCTGTGAAGATGGTAATCAGGATGTTGGCGATGGTCGGTTTCATATCATAGAAATGAATTTCTTTGACCATGATGATCATATAGATCACGGTCACAATCAAGCCGATGGTCAAAAGAGTTGAGAAGATGAATGACTCATTGTAGGTGAGTCCATTGGAAATGATCGTGACCAGCGGCAATGTGATGATCATCGGCAAGAGCGTATAGGCTGTGCCTTGGAAAACATCTGAGAATTTGCCTTCGCCATCCCGGATGCTGCAGACGAGGTAATTCGCGACAACGAACAAGACAAACGGCACAAACACAGTAATGGTCTGTTCAAAGACGCTGATGTCGGTGACAATCATCGGATTGAAGAGAAAACTGGTTCTGAAGATAAAGAACATATAAGCCAGGAAAAAGAGCACAAGGTAGATCAAAGCAGAGAGGTTTGATCCCTTGTTTTCACGCTTGATGCCATAATAGGCATCACCGGGGTGTTTGAAGATCGAGAAGGGAAAGACGAGTTCCCGGTAAAGCTTGTACGCCCTCAGTTTCGACCTCAGAAGCCCGATTGGCTTCTTGATGACGTCTGTGGCATGGGTGAAGAGATTGATGAAGTAAAGCACCAATAGCGACAACAAAACGGTCACGATGACACTTCCACTTCCCAGAAGATATGCGTTTCTGACTTCCCAGAAGGCATCGGAATAGCCGTTCTCATCCCGGGCAACCTGATAATAGTCCATGGCCGTCTCATAATCCATTTCGGCGAAGTAGGCATCACCGATGCCTTTGTTCGCCAGATCAAAGAGACTGTTCATCCTGAGCACTTCCTGCCATGGGCCCAAAGACTCACTGTATTTGCCATCCTGATAGAGTTCGATCGCATAATGGACAAGATCCGCAAACTCTGTCGGAATGAAAATCTGTAGGGCATCATAGGTGTCATCAATCGCGTAAATGTTGTTTTTGGAGTCGATGGCAATCCCGGTCGGACTCTTGAAGAGACCTTTCTGATTGCTTTGGTCAAGGCCCGAGAAGACAAAGAGCACCGATCCGTCAGGACCATATTCGGTGATCATCCCATCCTTGTTGATGGTGAAGATCGTGTTATATGGACCAACAAACAAATCCTCGATGTCATCAAGTCCCCAAACCGACTTGTTGTAGACAAAGTTCGCGATATTGAGCTTCAGATACCCCATGTCCCCTTTGGTGGTGGTGAGCATGAGTCCGTCTCTGTCAATCGCGACATTGTAGACTGGCTTGGGAATCATCTGGAACCATTCCCGGCGTTGTTCCTCATCAAAGAGCATGTACTTCAGGATGTTGTCCCAGGTGTTGGGAATCTGGTTCCCTCCGAAGAAGCCGAAAAACTCACCATCGTTTTTGAATTCTGCCATGCCGTTGATGTTTCCAGCGAGCAACACATAGACGTTGTTGCCCTGATCGGTCACGATCTTTGAGGGATCAAAGGGATCATTGGCCTGGAAATAGGGCGTGTTCAGCGGTTTTTCATAGACAATGTCCATCTCATAAGTGTCAAGGTCTTTGTCATGACGAAACCGGTAAGCTTTCTTGGCTCCGAAATCAGCCACATAGACATGTCCGTCCTGACCGACGTGGACTCCGGTTGGTTCTTCGAGAAGGCCTTCGCCAATCAGGGTCACAACATCATCAACGAGACTGTACTTGATGATTCTTTGAGCACCCGCATCAGCGATATAGACATTGTCATTTGCGTCAATGGTCAGATCCTTGGGATCGACGAGATCGACACCCGCAAGGTCATAGGAAATCGATAGGGGGACATAGGCGTCCTGAGTGAAGACGAAACGACGGGTCGCACTGCTGTAGGTATATGTGCCATAAGGTAATCCGTTTCCTTTTGTTTCGAGGGATGGAACGAAAAGGACCAAGAGGACCATGATAAATATGATCAGTGTCTGTCTCATCATTTGATCCCCGAATGTGCCATCGTGTTCATGACTTTGCTCTGCAAGATCACAAACAGGATCAGATTTGGTAAAAACATGATCAGACCAGCCGCTGCCGCCATCCCTTGACCGGCCACGGTGTTGCCCTGAAGTGAGGTCAGGGTCTGCATGTAAAAGGCGAGCGTGCGCTTGCTCTCATCATTGATGTAGAGAATCGATGTCGATGTGTCGTTCCAAAGCGCTTGGAACGCGAGAATGCCGACGGTCGCGACCGCGGGCAAGATGATTGGAAAAATGATTTTCAAGAAGATCTCCATTTCCGATGCCCCATCAATCTTGGCGGATTCAATCAGCTCGTTAGGCGTCTGATCGATGAACTGCTTGATCAGAAACATCGCCACCGGCATCACGATCATTGGCAAGATGTGTGCCATGTAAGAGTCGACGAGCCCCGAGCGCGCGATGATCAGATATCTTGGAATCTGAACGGCGATCGGCACAAACATCAGGGCCAAAGTATTGATCTCAAACAAGAACTTCTTGCCTCTAAACTTCAGTTTGGAAAGGGCATACGCTGAGAAAGCGGTAATGAAGATGGCCAAAAAGACCCCTAAACCGGTCACGAACAGGCTATTGACCAAATACCTTGAAAAGGGCACACCTGAGGAACTCGCAAGACGTGAGAGTTCGGTGAAATTGGTGAATGTGGGATTACGGACAAAGAATCTGGGGGGATAAGCGAATAGTTCGCTCTGTGGTTTGAAGGCATGGTTGATGATGAAGAAAATCGGGAAGATCATCAACAATGAAAACGGAACGAGAAAGGCGTAAAACTTGAGCTGGCTGCGGTGAAACCGCGGGGGATTGATTCTTGTTCCCTGAAAACTGTTTGCTTTCATCATCTCACTCCCTTTCCCCTAGAATCGACCAAGTGACTTTGGAGATCGCATAGACCAACAACAAGAGGACCACTGAGATTGTCGCTGCGTAGCCCATCATGTAGCGGATGAATCCAAAGTCCTCGATGTGGTTCACAATCAGCTGACCGGCGTATTGCGGGGTCGGGTTGGACCCTGAGAGCGCAACCCCTATGCCACCAGCCTGAAACGTTGTCACCACCGCCATGACAGCTCCGAAGAGCATCTGTGGTTTCATTGATGGGA
>JAGYLU010000034.1 GCA_018400755.1 Acholeplasmataceae bacterium | reverse complement strand
AAGCATGCGAGCGGAGTGGTACATCTGTCTGTGATCTCGTATATCGCGTAACAAGGACGATATTCAAACAGGATACCACAGATCAACATGTTCATCTCAATCATTGTGATGCTTAGAAGTTGATTCAAATCAAGAGTGATTCATTGTAGCAGTGAGATTGACATCTGACTCTCAACCGGTCTCTGTGAGACTCTACACCGGTTCGAATCACACATTGAGACCATAGAAGATTGAATTCGGTTCATAACTGTGATATGATGAACTGATTCAACATCCGGAGGTGCCTATGCGAAAGACAATTCAAAGGTTGATGATGGTTTTCATGTTGTTCTTTTTGTTCTCATGTGACCCAACCCTCACACCAGACATCCCTGACGATGACGATCCGATCACTGAGGAACCAATCGGTAACGTTCCGGTCTTCATTGGTTTAGATGATCGTGTTTACTATGTCGGAGACACATTTGACCCCAAAGAGGGGATCACAATCACCGACCCAGAAGATGGAGACATCACTCATGAGATGCATGTCCTAGGACTTGATGACTTGCCTCTTGAAGGCGATCAGATCACAGGGACTGGCACATATGAACTGGTATACATCGTTATCGATAGCGACAAGAATTGGGTCAATCAAGTCATCAATGTCACCTTTCTTGATGTTGTGACGATCGATCATTGTAGCTATGAACGCGACAATTATGTCTTGACATGGTGTGATGATTTTACTGGCCAGGGTGACAACCTGAATGCCCGAGGCGTTGACCTTGACCGCTGGGGATTCCAGTTGGGGACCGGTTCGGACTTTGGTCTGGTCAACTGGGGCAACAACGAGCAACAATACTATCGCAGTGAGAATGCCGTTGTCGATCAAGGCAAACTCATCATCGAAGCCAAGCTTGAAACCTATGGAGGTATGACGTATACCTCTTCGAGACTTTATACCAAAGAGACATTTTCCCAGAAGTATGGCCGATTTGAAGCCATGATCAAATTGCCTGTGGGCGAAGGTCTGTGGCCAGCGTTTTGGCTGATGCCGCGGGATAGCGTCTATGGCACATGGGCCAATTCCGGTGAGATTGACATCATGGAAGCCCGTGGCAGACTGCCTTGGGAAGTTTCTAGCGCCCTTCATTTTGGCGGTCAATGGCCAGATAACAGATATACCTCGAAGACATATACCTTCACAGATGGAAAGACGATTGCTGATGAACATCTTTACGCGGTAGAATGGGATGAGACCGAGATGAGATTCTATGTAAATGATGTGCTTTATCACACCATCACCGAGTGGTCAAGTACCGGTCATGATTACCCAGCCCCATTTGATCAGCCCTTCTATATCATTATGAATCTTGCTGTGGGTGGTGGCTTCGATGGAAACCGTCTGCCACCGGCATCGCTCTTTGATGAACCAGTTCAGATGGAGATTTCCTTTGTTCGTGTTTATCAGCGCGCCTAAGCGCAATCGGACTGATTGAAATGAGGGGCCATGACCTTCATGGACCCTCAGTCCTTTTTTTGACCGTTTTCGATAGCCCAACAAAGCGATCATCGCCTTGTTACCAAATTCATTAGATGAGACTTATCAACACCCACATGTCGTTTTAAGAAGGCGAGAGACCCCTATGATTAACCCGCTCGTATTGAGAAAAATCAGTGTGTTCATTCTCATGCCACTCATGGCTATTTTGATTACGTTCGCGACCGCGACCGTACTCATTTTGAATACGAATTATCTTGAGACCGGGATTCTTCAGGAACAAACGATCCGTTATCAATATCTCGCCGATGACTTTTCCGATCAGATTGCCGCTTCTGAGAGTTTGCTCCAAAAGCTCGAAAACAATCCTTATCTCGCCAGCATCCTCAAAACTGAGCACGCCAATGACTCAGACCCACAAGCAAGTTTTGACATGATTGACCTTGAGACCTTGATTGAAGACAGCAATGAAGCGTTGATCTATGAGCGGTTGACCATTTACACAACCAATGACACCGTTTTGATTGATGAGAAGTTCGATCACGTCAGTGAAGATGTCCTTTACGCCCCTTGGTATACAGGAATCATCCAGTCAAGGCGGAAATGGCTTCTTTACGTGAATGACAACAAAGCCCAAATTCTCTATAAGATTGAATATGATGATGCCCCAAACGATCACACCCATGTTGGTGTTGTCACGTTGGATCTCTCACTTCTGAGTCGTGGCGCGTTAGAGAATCATCAAGTCATATTTACCAATGTGGCATCGAACAAAGTCTCCACTGTCGCCGGTGATCGCACGCTATCATCGCCACTCAGTGCGTATTTTGGCATCAGTGAGAGCACCTATGTCGATGATGACATGGTGCTCGCCTACGTGGTTGTTGCTGGGACAACGGCTACCAGGTGGACGTTGTTGATTGTTTTGGAACCAAGCAACTACATTTATGAATTCATCACATATGCCATTGCCATCCTGAGTGTGTTTTTGGCCATTGCTTATGTGTTTTATTACCGACATAGTTTCATGAAGAAGCTTGAACGCTCCTCACACGACTTGTCTTTTGATGAGGTTCAAGACATTGTCGCCAAGAATCAACCAACCAAAGTCGAGGCGATTGTCTCGAAGATGTATGAAAGAATCGATCTGCTTGTCAAACGCAATCAAGAACTAGACATCATCAACCAACAAAAAGAAGCTCAAAAGAATGAAGCCGAGATCAAAGCCCTATTGTCACAGATCAATCCTCATTATATCTTCAACATGCTAAACTCCATCCACAAGCGGGCCTTGAAGAACCATGAGATGGAATCCGCCAAGATGATCCTTCTGATGAGCAAACAACTGAGACGGTCCTTGGAATGGAAAGACCCATTTGTCACCATCAAGGATGAGATTGAACATATCAAGTCATACATCGCGCTCAATGAATATTATTCTGGAACCACTCATCAGATCATCTATGATATGGATCAGACCCTCTATGCTGTCAAGGTTCCTAAATTGATTCTCCAGACCTTGATCGAGAATGCATTGAAGCATGGCATCGATTCGGCACCGATTCATATCAGACTGGACGAGAAAGACGGGCTGGTCAGAGTGACCGTCAGAAATGAAGTCATCGGGAGCATGAAAGTCATCCAAGACCACATTAAGAATGCTCTCGAAGCGAATGAACTATCGGGAGACAATGAGGGCATCGGGTTACAAAACATGGCCAGACGAATGAAATATTACTATGGCGACAACTGTCATATCGGAACCCATATCAACAAGCAAAATATCTCAGTGACAGTTTCATTTCCCAAACAATAGAAGGGGCGATCGCATTGAATCTGATCTTGGTTGACGATGACCGAATCAGTATTGACATTCTAGCTGAATACATCAAACCTCATTTGAAAGCGATCAATGAGGTTCTTTGTGCGTATGACGGTGATGAGGCCTTTGATGTCATCATCAGTGCGAAACCGGACATTATCGTCACTGACATCAAAATGCCAAAGATCAATGGCATTGAACTGATCAAAAAGGTCCGAACAATTGAGCACTACACACCATACGTCATCATTATCAGCAGTTATAGTGATTTCGAGTACACCAGAGAGGCACTCAAATATAACGTTTTTGACTATATCTTGAAACCCATCGATCAAGACGAACTGATTGAGAAAATCAATGCCTGTGTTCTATCTGATCAGGGTCAAGAAGCCCAAACGTCCGAAGATACCTTTGAAAAGGTCAGGGCATACCTTTCCGATCATCTGGGCACATCGTTGAAACTCCTTGATATCGCTGAGGTCTTTCACTATAACGCCGCTTATCTAGGACGCCTGATCAAAGACCGGACAGGCCTCTATTTCAATGATTATTTGCTCAAACTCAGGATCATCAAAGCCCAATCACTTCTGGTGAATACGGATGATCTCATCCATGCCATCAGCAACGACGTCGGATTCAAAGACCCCGAACATTTCACGAAACGGTTCAAGAAAGCCACCGGCATGACGCCTACGGCATATCGAAGCGAACATCAACTAAACAAATAGAGATAACTGAATGAAAGAATTTGAAATGTATAATCCATACCGGTATAAGGTATGGTTTTTAGGGTTGTAAGAAACCGGTTTCCGATATAAAATTTACACAATGTTGACACCTTAGACTCAAAGCATTGATCTCATCACCAAGATTGACGACAGGGTATTTGGGTGGTTTGGGTCAAGTACTGATGTGATTTGGCACGCCCCAAACAAAACGTTCGAAGGTATGACACCTGAAGAAGTGACCAATTCGACAGCCAAACTGATGTTTATGACATATTCTGGGCTGCTGTTCATTGAAGGTGTATTATTTTTACACCAAAATTGAAAACGGTTACACCAGATGTTGTTTTTAAACCCTTTTGAAGAAACCGATTTCCTGGATGGAATGAGAATAAAGAAGGTGACCCAATGAATCATAAGAATGATCTCAGTAAAAACCATAGAGAGTTGAAAATTGAAGCCACGCTCAAAGCGACGCTCTTCGGTTTGTCAGCAGGACTCCTTGTCGGGGTCATTGTGTTTTTTGTCGGTATTGTGACGACTCAAAACCTTTTATGGTTGGGTCTTGGAATCAGCGGCCTAATCGCTGTTTTGACAGGGTTCTTCATCTATTGGGTGCCTGAACGCCCAACTGTTTTGAAGGTTGCCAAACGTATCGATCAGATGGGCTTGGAAGAACGCACCATCACGATGGTTGAACTAGATGAAGAAGAGACATATATCGCTAAAGTTCAAAGGGAGGATACCAAGACAGCTTTGGCGGCGTTCAGACCGAAACTGCTCGTGTTCTCAAGTTTCTTCAGACCCCTTTTGATGTTCTCAATCGCGTTGGTGCTGATGATCACCAGTCTGACTTTCATGATGACCATTGTGAATGCGGCTGATGATGATCCTAGTGATTCACCAACCGACATCTCCGCTGAGGATGCCATGTTCCAGGAGATGATTGATGAACTCTTAAGCATCATCAATCAAGCCAATATCGATGTCACTTTGAAAAGCACGCTTTACACCATGGTCGTTGACTTGGAAAGACGCTTGCCGACCTATGAGACATACATGGAAAAGTATGCGGATGTCCTAAAGACAAGAAATGAGATCCTGCAGATGATTGCAGATGCCATTTTGGAACTTGAAGAGTCGCTGATGAATATCGCTGAAGCCCTTCAGCAATACGAGAACACAGAGATCTTGGGGCTGGCGCTCGCGACATGGGACGATGATGAGATCATAGCCGCTTTTGATTATATGTATGACCGCATCGATGTGCTCTTGGGGCAGGAACTCTATGATGTGATGTGGCAAACCGCCATTGACATCGAGACTGCGCTTGCCGAATCGGTGGGGACATATCCACCGATGGCCGAGGCGTTACAGGCTTTGGCGGATGCCTATAAGCTCGCCCTAGATGCCTATGAGCCTGGAAATGAGGATGAAGTCTTGGCGGATGCCAAGGAAGGCATGGACCAAAGCCTTGAAGATTTGCTTGCTGCCATCCAGGAACTAAGAGATATGATTGAGGAGCTCGAGGAACTTGAAGAGGAGATTGAGGAGGAAACCGATGAGTTTCCGATGTTCATGCCTTTTCCCGAAGATAGTGCCGAGGGCAGTGATCCGGGTGATCCGAACACAAATTCCGAGAATACTGTGATCGATGGCCAAACACCCTATGAGGATGTCTATGATACCTATTACGAAGATGCCATGGCATGGCTCGCAGGAGAGAATATCAGCGAAGACATGAGACGAATCATCGAGAACTACTTCAACATGTTGTCATGATCGAGAAGACGTTGACAACTGAGTCCAATACAACATGAGTGCATGACAAATCATGACCAACACATTCACAATCATCACAATATCATAAACGCATATGAACATAAGAGGGAGTTAAGCCATGATCAACGAAAAAGACCTTAAGAAATTCAGTGAGCAAAGCAATCGTATCTTCGAACAAATCAAGCGCGACATGATCGGGCAAGAAGATGTTGTCGAGAACACCGTGATCGCAATGATCGCTGGTGGAAACGTCTTGCTTGAAGGTGTGCCTGGCGTCGGGAAAACAAGATTGGTCCGATCGCTTGGACGTGTTTTCAATTTGCCGTTTTCACGGATCCAGTTCACCCCTGACCTGATGCCTGCCGATGTCACTGGCACCAACATCATTGTCAAGGATGAGAAGGGAAACTCCAAGTTCCAGTTTCAACCAGGACCGATTTTCAGCAACATCATCTTAGCCGATGAGATCAACCGTGCCACCCCGAAGACCCAAAGTGCGCTTCTTGAAGCCATGCAGGAACATACGGTGACTGTCATGGGCAACTCAATGAAACTGAATGAACCATTCTTTGTGCTCGCCACCCAAAACCCGATTGAACAGGATGGGACGTATCCGCTTCCCGAAGCCCAGATGGACCGATTCATGTTGAAGCTGATCATCACTTATCCGAACCTTGAGGAACTGAACAAGATTGTCTCCATTACCCAGGTGACGATGGATGAGGTTGCGGAAGCGGTCTGCAATGCTGAGGAATTACTCCAGATGAGAAAGACCGCCAAGGAGATTCCTGTCGCCAGTGACGTCATGACATACGTGATGAAACTGGTCATGGCCACACATCCGGATAGCGAATGTCCAGCAACTGTTGCCAAGAAATATGTCCGCTATGGGGCGAGCCCCAGGGCTGCTCAGGCATTGGTCTCAGCAGCGAAGGTGCGGGCGTTGATCAATGGTCGGTACAATGTGTCCTATGGCGACATCAACTCGCTGGCCCGACCGGTTCTGAGACACCGTGTCAAAGCCAACTTCGAAGCCATCACCGAGCATGTCACGACCGATGACATCATCGGTGAAGTGATCAAAGAACTGGGTCATGACACCCAAACGTCAAGCAAAGATAAGAACCCGAAACGATAGATTGTCTTAGGACTTGTCATCGGGCATTGTGATGCCTGATGAGAAGCCTTGCTGGGAGAGTAAAACACATGAGTGAACGGATCATCAACGATGACTTTATCAATCGGCTAGAAACCATTTCCTTGTACATGCAAACTCCGATGAGGGGTTATTTCGGCGGGAATCACCGAACAAACACGTTTGGGAGCACCGTCGAATTTTCTGATTTCAGAGAATATGTCTTAGGCGATGACATCAGACGGATTGACTGGAATCTCTACAGCAGATTCGAAAAGCACTTCATCAAGCTGTTCGTCGATGAAAGGCAAATGCATACCCAGATCTTTTTGGATTGTTCGGCCTCGATGGGAAAGACAGACAGAAACAAAGCACATTACGCCATTCGCGCTGTCGCGGCCTTAGGCTTCCTTTCTGTCAAGAACATGGACAAGACTTCCTTTATGCGGATCAAAGGAGACTTTGCTGAAGATCTTTTCGGTATCGTTTCCGGAAAAGAAGCCTTTTACCGTAGTACGGCGGTTTTGGAAGAAACAGTCTTCAAAGGAACCGTAGACATCGAAGCAGCCATCACCAATTTCCCATATTCCGGAAACAACGATGGGTTGACGATCATCGTTTCTGATTTTCTGACCGACAGCAACTGGAAAAAAGCGGTTGATTATCTCTTGTACAATCATCGTCAGGTCATGTTGATCCAAGTTCTGTCCCCAGAAGAGATTGATCCCAAATACAACGGACGAACGTTTCTAAGAGATGTCGAGGCCGTTGATGTCCTTGATGAGAAGAATATGAAGATGCGGATCACAAAAGCGCATTATTTGGCATACAAACAGGCATTATCTGACTATATCGCTGACATCAGACGCTTTTGTTCCAAGCGGGGCGTTCACTTCTTCTCAGTTGATTCGGATTCCCCGGTTGAGAAACTGGTCTTTGGAAAACTACTGGAATCGGGTGATGTGCGATGAGATTTCTGACACCACTGGGATTGCTTGGTCTGATTGGCGTATTGCTTCTGATCCTGATCTATGTGCTCAAACCCAAATTTCAGGAACGTGCCATCTCAAGCACCTTCGTATGGAAACTCAGTTTGAAATATAAGAAACAAAAGATGCCTTTTCAATGGTTGAAGAGTTCTCTTTTGGTGATTTTGCAATTTGCTATCCTCCTTTTCCTCACCTTGGCTTTGACCTCCCCCTTGTTTGCGCTGGACACCCAAAGTGGCGAGAAAATCGTCATTTTGGATGCTTCAGCGAATATGCTTGCTGAAAGCAGGGGGGGGACAAGGTTTGAAAGAGCGGTTCAAGAGATTGGCGCATTGGCGGACAAGACAACACCGGAAGACCGTTTCACGGTTATCCTGGCAGGGAAAGAAGCATCCTTTGTCGCGAGGCGTCTGGACTCAGCGAAATTCATCAAGCAGCTGCTCTCTGAGCTTTCGGGATCCTATGAGGATGCCGATATGGAGGCCGCCATCAGTCTGACCGAAGGTGTCTTGGCGGAAAACCCTTACGCTGAAGTCATCTTGTTCACAGGAAACAGCTATTCGGAATCAGGTACCATCACTGTCAGGAACATGGCCGAGGATGAGTGGAATGTCGCCATTCTGGACTTTTCTGCCCAACTGAAAGACGGGTATTATGAATTCACGGCTGATGTCGCCAGTTTCAATCAAGACATCAACATCGCGATTTCGATTCTGATCGATGGCATGCTTCGTGATGTGACGGTCGTTGCTGGAAATGACAACGGCATTGTGTCCGTGACATGGGATGGACTCTATGTCCTGAACTATACGGAAGCGACTGTTGTTGTCGACTATGAGGATGATTTCCCCTATGATAACAGCTTCTCGATCTATGGATATGAGAATGAATTGTTCAAAGTCCAGTTGGTCAGTGAGAATCCGCGGTTTCTGCAAGCGGCTTTGCTGACACTCGGGAACTTCAAGATTGATATACCGGTAGCCCCGGATGATGCCTCGCCGATCCCAATTCTTTATGAGGGCTATGACCTATATATCTTTGATGCCATAGAACCGGATCAATTACCGATTGATGGCTCAGTATGGCTTTTCAATCCCCAAGCGTTGCCGACCGGTGTCCAGATGATCCTGGGCCCGACTCTGACGGGGGACTTCACGTTGTCATCAGGCAGTGATCTGGGTACGTCAGAACAAGCCATCCTGATGGACCTGAATCCCTCAGATATTACCCTTTCGGCGTATACATTCATCAGTGCTCATGATGGGTTTGAAGAGATTATGGTGATTGATTCCGATCCGATCGTGTTGGCCAAAGACATCGATGGCCAAAAACTGATTGTGTTTGCGTTCAGTCTTCACCACTCCAATCTTCCGATTATTCCCGACTACATCATACTGATGCATCATCTTTCAAAGTACTCGGTTCAAAACATGGTCTCTGATTACCTGTTTTATCCCGGAGATCTGATCAACATCAGAAAAAAAGCATCAGCCTTGAGGATGACAATTGAGTCAGGTGGCGAGGAAACCATCTATGACACCTTCCCTGTCAGTATTGTCGCTCATGCCCCGGGGGCTTATGAAGTGACACAGACATTGGCATCTGGTGAGCAAGCAACCGTGAATTTCTTCGTCCGCCTTGCCGAGAACCAATCCAACTTTGATCATGACTACGGGGTTCTGTCAAACCCTGTCACACCAAACACATCGGGCACCGTTGATGCGAATCAGGACACATTGGATCTCATCTATATTGTGATGGGTATTCTGATTGTCTTAATGCTCATTGAATGGGGGATACACTACAATGAGCACAATTAACGCATTCAGAATCGAATTTCAGAATCCTTGGCTGTTGTTCTTGTTGCTTCCGGTGATTGTGCTTCCTTTGATTCCGTTTTTCAGATTGAAGAAGCAGCATCGGAACAATCGATACCGGATCACCTCGTTGGTGCTTCGGATCACAGCATTGGTGTTGGCGGTCTTCTTGATCTCTGGAATGACATTCCAATCGGAGACGTTGACAAAACGAAGTGACATCATCATTTTGGTTGATGTCTCGGATAGCACCAGTGCATCACTCGACCGGATGAACACCCAGATCAAGTCCATCATTGATGAGAGTGGTGGTGACTATGAGATTGGCATCATCACCTTTGCCAACGGCAACATCTATAACGTGAGAATGAGTGACAACGTTGATATTGTCTATAGTCGCTACATGAATACCAACAGCAAGCCCGATGCGAGTGGCACGAACATCGCAGTCGCGCTATCTTACGCCAGATCACAGCTTTCAAATCCCGATCGGGGTCGCATCATCTTGTTGACCGATGGGCTTGAAACCGATGAGTCAGCACTCACCACGGTCAGAGATATCGCGAAGACCGGCGTCAGGATTGATACCATCTATTTCTCTCCCAACAGCCACTATTTTGAAGCCCAGGTCAATCAGGTTGTTGTCCCAGAGCGCGTGAATGTTGGTGAGAGCATCGAACTCGAGGTCACCATCCAAAGTACCGTCTCCGGTTTGGCGACCCTCGCGGTTTATGACAATGATCTTTTGGTCTACCAGGAACCGATTCAGATGAATGGTTATGCTGAGACCTTCACGTTGGATCATATGTTCAACACCGGTGGTCTTCACGAACTCTATTTTGAGATTGAAAGTGCGTTCGACACGGTCGCTGAAAACAATGGATACTACGCCTATGTCAGCATTGACTCATCATCGAACATCCTGGTGATTGAAGGTCGTGAAGGCGAATCGGCACTGCTTGTTGACCTACTGGGAAGTGACAGCGCAATGACCGTTGTTGGAACTGACAATCTTCCGACATCAATCACAGCCCTTCAGGTCTATGACGAAGTGATCATGATGAATGTTCAAAACCAGGATCTCACGCAGGGCTTTCTGTTCTTGCTCGATATCTATGTGAGTGAGCTTGGTGGTGGTTTGTTGACGATCGGTGGCGATCAGGCATACGTCGAGGACGATATGACGGGATCAGCCTTTGAGGCGATGCTTCCGGTCATCTCATCGACATCGGCCAGACCGCTTGCGGTCATGTACGTCATTGACTCATCAGGCAGTATGAGGGATATCATCGGAACAACTGGAAAAACCCGGTTTGAGTTGGCCAAAGAAGGCGCTGTTGAAAGCGTTCAGGCTTTGAGCGACCGTGACTACTTTGGACTTGTTTCATTCAACACGGTTGCCAACGTTGCCATCCCTTTGACGCCAGCTACCCAGAAAGAAAGCATCATTGAGCAAATCAATGGGTTGACCACAGCAAACGGCACGAGGTATAAGGATGGCCTTGAACTCGCGGCATCCGCACTCAAAACGATGAGTGATGCCTACATGAAACACATCATATTCATCACCGATGGCACCGCCACCGATAACAGGGAAGCCTTTACTGAAGTGGTTGAAGGACTGAGTGATTTCAACATCACCCTTTCAGGGATTGCCATCTATCGAAGCGATTTCCTGACGTCTCACATCGTGAGAGAACTCGCGGAAATCGGTCAAGGTAGGTACTACTACGTGCAAGATGCGACCGAGCTCCCGGAGATCATGTTGACAGAAAGCACCGTGTCCGCGATTGAATACATCAATGAGGGACTATTTGTTCCCAGGATTTCGAGTTACACAACCGTGGTCACAGGAATCAGTTCATTTCCACAGTTGGGTGGTTACTATGGCACCCTTTTGAAGGAAGAGGCGACGATGGTGCTCACCTCGGATGAGGAACTTCCCGTCTACGCCACGTGGCAATACGGCAATGGCCGGGTCGGAAGTTTCACGAGTGATCTGAACGGTCACTGGTCATCTGGTTTGTTTGCAGATGCACAGGGACAACTTCTGATCAGGAATATCGTCAGTTCCCTGTTTCCCGCCAAATCGATGGAAGAGAAAAATGTCAGTGCCGAGTTTGTCCATGATAACTATGCCACCAATGTCACCTTGACAACTGTCGTTGAAGAGGGTCAGTCAGTCTCTGCGAAAGTGACCGATCCCAATGGGGCCACCGTTGAAATCATGCTCAATACAATCTCGCCAAGTGTTTTCAAAGGACACTTTGAAACCGTCACACCAGGCATCTATACGGTTGTCATCACCAAGAAGAATGACAGTGGTGCGACCTTGTCGGAATCGTATGTGCATACCGCGTTCTCCTATTCAAAAGAATACGACGTCTTCCAGGACTCCAATGCCGGATTCAAGCTGATTGAGCAGATCTCCGAGATTGGAAACGGTAAGATCCTATACATGACCGATGGGGTGTTCACGGAAGAAGCAGAAGTCATTTTCAACACATTCAATCCGAAATTTCTATTTCTATCATTGATCATGACGTGCTTCATATTGGATATCTTTGCCCGTAAATTCAAATTCAAATGGCCCCAAGAACTCTTGAGAGACTACCGTTTGGCAAGAAAGGCATAACACTTGAGATTCCAATCTCACGATGATAAGGAGGATTTTATGACTTTGACTAGGCGATTGAGACCATGGCGACTGATTGTCATCGTGTTTGTCCTTGTCCTTGTGTCATGTTCAAGAAACAAGACCTATACGTTATCCTTTGAGACCTTTACAGATCAATCGATCGCACCTGTCGTTGCTGTTGAAGGAGAGGCTTTGTTCCAACCGAATGATCCGGTTCGAGAGGGGTATCGCTTTGACGGTTGGTACTTAGGTGATGAGGCATTCACGTTTGGCGTGATGCCCAAAGATGATATCAAACTTGAGGCCCGCTGGAGCAAATATTACGAAATCACATTTGATTCCGCAGGAGGGACCAATGTCTCATCACTTGAGGTTGCCGAGGGCGACGAGGTCGTCATCAGTGAGACCTCCAAGCGAGACCATTACAAACTGACAGGTTGGTCCTACATGGGGCAGCCCTTAGAGACCTTGGTCATGCCATCACAGGACATGACCCTCACTGCCATATGGACACCAGCAATCACCATCACTTTTGAGGCAACCGTCTATGATCGTCATCTTGATGAGTTTGTCACGGTGGATGTTGAGCAGATGGTCGAGGTCGCGGGCGCGACGATTCAGTTACCGGAAGCGCTTGAGTATCCGGAATATGAGTTTCTATATTGGGCACTTGAGGGCACCGAGTATTCAAGCTCAACCATGCCGGATGCGGATATCATCTTGACTGCAACTTGGTTGGAACTCTCAAATCTTCCGGCCTTGTTCATTGAGCTCTATCAAAACGAAGGGAACACCATCCCGCTTCAAAACGTCACCAGAGAGACCTATGTGACAAGCACCATCTCTATGGTGAACACCGATGAAGAGGATCAGATTGATACCGCGAGCGCTTTGTTCAAAGGGCGCGGTAATGGCTCTTGGGTTGATTCTGGCGACAAGAAGGGCTACCGGATCAAATTTGATCAGAAGCAGTCCATCCTTGGTGCCCCTGAATCAAGACATTGGGTGATTCTTGCCAACGCGAATTTTGATGACGTGACGATGTTTCGAAACAAACTGGCGTTCAATATGACCGAGGCAGTCTTTGACAAAATTGGTTATGTCACCTCAGCCGAATGGGTCGATGTCTATGTCAATGGGCTCTACCAGGGGGTTTACCTGATCTGTGAGCACTTGCGGGTTGATGATGACCGCGTGGATATCAACTCCGAATTTGGGGTGCTTGATACGGGTTATCTGATTGAGTATGATGCTTATGCGAGAGGGACTCAAGGGGTTGACTACTTTAGGGTTCCTGGCCTCAGATATCCGTTTTCGATGAAGTCACCCAGTCCTGATGACTATTTGGAAGAGGGACTCACGATTGAACAATACCGAGCCCAGGTCTCATACATCCAAGCATTGACAACAGAGATGGTCGAGGCCGCACTCGGGAAAGATTTTGAAGCGTTTGAAGAGGTTGCGGATGTTGACTCGTTTGTTGACATGTACATCCTGCATGAGTTGTTCAAGAACATCGATACCGGATATAGCTCATTCTTTCTTTATCGCCATCCCGGCGGAAAACTCTTTGCCGGCCCACCTTGGGATTTTGATGCCACGCTTGGAAGCACTCCAACCAGAGGCAATGGCTCCCCAAATGGCATTTATGTCGCTTTGTCCGTTCAGGCTTTCTCATCAAGAACAGCCAATGAGATGATCATCAGTCTTTATGCCACGCCTGGCTTCAAGAGTGTGGTGGTTCAAAGATGGAAGAATATCTCACCAAACATTCACAAGCGCTTTGTTGATGACACACTCACCGACGAGACATACCGGTTCGCCATGGGACCGAACCCCCCGTCAGGCGGTCGTCCCCACAAGGATATGTAGACATCACCAGTCACCCAAGAAACCGCGGAGAACAACTGGGCATCCAATATCATCATCTTACGAGATTGGCTTACCAACCGGATCGGATGGCTTGATTCCGAGTGGGTTTGAGCAAGGCTATTGATTCAAAGAAGACCTAGAACCAAAGACTTTGAATTCTGTTCATAAGAAGTCGGCAATGACTTTTAAAGATTATGATCATGCAGATTGCCATGCATGAAAAACTAGGAGGAGAACAGTGAAAAAGTTTAGAGTGTTTTTAGGGATCATGTTGATGCTCGTTTCCGTACTTGTCGTGAGCGCATGCGGTCCCAAGGATGACGACGATCCGATCATCGATCCGATCACGTTCAGCATCTCGCTGAACAGTGCAACCAAAACGGTTGTGCAAGGTGACAGTTTCATTTTGACTGTCAGCCTTGATGGCATCACCGACTATGACAGCATTGGTTGGGCGACCGAAGGCGATTTGGTTTCGATCACGCCCAATGGCTTGAATGCGATTGTTGAGGCGGGCACCGATACCGGTGTTGAAACCATCACCGTGACGGTCACCAAAGACGATGTTGATGAGACAGCCACATGTGTGGTCACCGTGAATACGATCGCACTTGATCTCGTTGCTTCAACGAGTGATGTCGTGCTCAATCAAGGTGAAAGCACTGAGGTTTCTGTGACCATTGATCCGTCAAAGACCGGAACAGTTGTTTCTTGGACAGAAGATGGCACCCTGTTGACGGTTGACGAAGATGGCCTAACAGCAACGTTGACAGCGGGCGCCGCCGTTGGTACCACCACGGTCACTGTCACTGCTGAGATTTTTGGTGAGTCATTCGAGGAAGTCATCAATGTCACCGTGAATGAGATTGTCCCCTTTGTCGACATTCTACAGTCATCAGCGGATGTCAGAGTCGGCGAGGACCTTGCGATTGATCTTGAGTTTGTGACAGCCTATCAGGAAGACAAGACATGGAGTGTCCAGTCATCCGATAGCGACATCGCAATCGCCGAAGTGACCGCAGAAGACACCTTGTCAGTCACAGGACTTTCTGAAGGTGAAGCCACATTGACATTGACCATGACAACCAATGGCATTGAATATCAAGACACCATCAATGTCTTTGTCCGTCCTTTGGGATACGTGAGTGTCGCTGAAAGTGTCTACGATCCTTTCGACTTGCAATTGAATTTCATCGAGTCGACACTCTTCAGTTCGATTGATCAAAGCATCTGGCAGGCCTATGATATCTTGTTTGGCGCATCAAGCAATGCCGGTCAAGGTGACTTGCGCGGACAATTTGTCTTTGCCATGAATCATGCGTTTGCCAAAGACGGCGACAAAGACGTCATCCAAGTGATGGCCAACGGTATGTCAGCGATGGCGATCAGAATTCCTGATGGCATCACCGATTTGGCAGCTGTCGAATTCAGCATGAAGGTTGCGACCCTTGATCCGGAACTCAATCGCTCATGGCGGATGGACTTCTTGATTGCGACCGTCGTTGACGGCAATACCACCCTCTATGGCAGAGCGCTCGCTGAGAATCAGGGTATTTTCCTGGGCAGTTTGACGATTCCATTTGAGGACTTGCTCCGTGAAGGCTATCAGACGTATCAATTCAATGTGAATGCCATACCGGAAAATGCAGGTCGTTACATTGTCATCTATTTTGGTAACACCAATTCGTTCAATGGTGTTGATGGCGATCGGACATACATCGATGGCTTCAATTTCCTATCCAGAGAACAAACCGGCATCACCCTGACAACGCCACCTGCCAAAACCGAGTATGTTGTTGGACAAGCCTTTGATCCGAACGGCATGGTTGTGTCCGCCGTTCATACGGTCGGCAATGATCTGCCGATTGATCATGCGGACTTGACCTTTGACTATGACTTCTCTACCCCAGGTGCCACAACGGTCACCGTCACCAGTGGTGACTATACCGTTGATGTCGAGGTCAACGTCATCGCCAAGGTCATTACCGAACTTGAGCTGACAACCATGCCTGATCAGATTGTTTATACGGATGGCGATCTCTTCGATGAGACCGGTATGGTTGTGACCGCCCACTATAATGATGGAACATCCGTGGTCGTAAGCGATTATGCTTTGAGTTCTGATCCTCTCGTTGCTGGCCAACCAAGTGTTGAGATCAGTTATGACGGACTGACTTTGGATGTCCCAATCACTGTGAACACAGCGTTACTGACCGGCATCGAAGTGACTCAAGCACCCGATAAGACATCGTTTGTTGTCGGACAAAGTGCCGACTACACCGGCATCATCGTGACCGCAACCTATGCCGATCTGAGTACATCTGTGATTCCTTTTGATGCACTGATCTTCAGTGGCTTTGATGCTTCTGTGGTTGCCACAGACCAGGTGATTACCGTCACTTATGCGGACCAGACCACGACATTCACCATTGACATCGTCGAAAGAGTTGCCAATGGCATCATGATTCAGACATATCCGCGAATGACTTATCTGGTTGGTGAAACTGAAGATTTGTCAGGTCTTACTGTGGTCTTGGTCTATAACGATGACAGCACCGAGCCTGTTGATTCCGGATTGCTCTCAATCGAAGGTTTTGACGCATCAACAACTGGCGAAATCACCATTGTCATCACCTATCTGACGTTTGATACCTCATTTGTGGTGACCATCACCGACGAAGAAGGCTATGCGGAACTTATGACATCTGCCGTGACGTTTGATACCACCAATTTGGTCGCGAGCAACACCATGTATACGGATTTCTTCAGCGGTGAGACACCGGCCAACAAAGCCGATTACGATGTCTTGCTTGGTCGGGTTCTAAATGGCGCTGAACGCAATCTTCAATACAGCACTGCAATCTATATGTCTGGCGAAGGCGAGGATGCTGTGATCACTGTCCAGACCAATGGCATGTCAGCGTTGGCGGTTCGGATTCCTGATGGACTCACCGCAGCTGACATCACCGCATTCTCATTCAGTCTGAATGCGGCACACACAAGCACAGCGGTTGCTGACACGGTTACGTTCAGACCAAGTTTCCGCTTCTCAAGCATCGCGGATGGTGTTGAATACTTCCATGCCATGGACCGTGGCGCATACTATCTCTCACAATCAGGATCAATGACTGTGGTACATGCCGATTACTCTCGCGAGGGCTATCATGATTATACCGTTCAGATGAACATGCCAGAACTTGCTGAAGGTGTGACCCTTGGCAACTACATCCTGATGTATATGGGCAACAATGGTAGTTTCAGAGACTCTAGCGGCACATCCCTTCTAATCGATGGATTCAAGTTCTGGACCAGGGATGTTGTCACAGATATCGCTTTGATGGCACCCCCGACCAAGACAACTTATGAAGTCGGTGAAGCATTCAATCCGGCAGGGATGGATATCGCCCCGCTTTATGGCGTTGATCTCTACAGCAAACAAACATCAATGCCATATGGTGACCTGACCTTTGACTATGATTTCTCAACAGTCGGCGAAAAGGTTGTGACGGTCTCTTATGGTGACGCATCAGTTGAGATTGTTGTTAACGTCATTGTTGTGACAGCAACCGGACTCGAAGTGACTGTTTTACCAGACAAAGTCAATTACAATGCCGGTGAAGTCTTTGATCCGACCGGCATGGTGATAACGATTCTCTATGATAATGAAACATCTTCAGTCACCACCGAATACACCTATGACATGACCCCTGTGACTACTGAGACGACAGCAATCGAAGTCAGCTATGAAGGCTTGACCGTGAGTGTTCCAATCACAGTCAATCCCGCATCGCTTGAAAGCATTGCCGTGACGACACCCGCTTTGAAAACTGACTTTGTTGTCGGCGAGGCAGAAGATTTTACGGGGATTGTCGTGACCGCGACTTACAGTGATACAACCACCAGCGACGTTGCTTTTGAAGATTTGGTATTCAGTGGCTTTGATGCTTCTGTGGTTGCTGCTGATCAAGTGATCACCGTGACTTTTGGGGAATTGACGACCACCTTCACC
>JAGYLU010000033.1 GCA_018400755.1 Acholeplasmataceae bacterium | reverse complement strand
ACTTCGAGAATGATCTCATCAACGACTTTCTCCATGTAGATGATATCCTCATTGACTTTCGCCCGGTTACCATTCAGATACCCGACGTATTCGATGATGCCCCCAGAATAGCAATACGCTTCTTCGGTCGGACTCTCGTGGCGTTTGTCGGCGATTGAGATGTTTAAGCCTTTGTTCAAAAACGCCAGCTGCTGGATCCGGTTTCTGAGAATCTCATAATCATAGACCGTTGTCTCGGTAAACACTTTGCCATCGGCCTTGAAGGTCACGACCGTCCCCGTATGGGTCGATGTGCCGACAACGGTGACATCTGTCACTGGAACCCCGCGTTCATAGCGTTGCTCATAGGTCTTCCCATCTCGATAGATCTCGACAAGATACCACTCCGACAAGGCGTTGACGACGCTGGCGCCAACCCCGTGGAGGCCGCCTGAGACCTTATACGATTTGCCATCGAATTTCCCACCAGAGTGCAGGGTCGTCAAAATGGTCTCCACCGCTGGGCGGTGTGACTTGGGATGAAGGTCGACAGGGATCCCCCGTCCGTTGTCGGTCACCCGGATGATCTCACCTTCAAGCAGTTCAAGCGAGACTTCAGTGGCGTGTCCGCCGAGGGCCTCATCGATTGCGTTATCGACGATTTCCTGGACAAGATGATGAAGACCGGTACTTCCGGTGCTCCCGATATACATGCCAGGACGTTTCCTGACAGCTTCAAGTCCTTCAAGGATTTGGATATTCGATGCATCGTAGTTGTTCATGGTCATTCTCCCTTTGTCAAATGAATCATTTGGATATCACCGGCAACCGCCGGTACGGTACTGCTCATGATGATCTGATGATCACGGGGCAGGTTCGAAAGTAGGATTGCCTGTTTATGGGGGTCTAGTTCGCTCAGGACATCATCGAGCAACAAGACAGCCTTTTGCCCGGTGTCGGTCAAAACAACGGCGAGGAGGCCAAATTTGAGCGCTATGGCGATCATTCGTTGCTCCCCTTGGGACGCATGCGTCTTCGCGTCGCTTCCGTCAAAGAGAATGGCGAAGTCATCGCGATGTGGTCCGGCCATGGTCTGCCGGTAGAATATGTCCATCCGTTGTTTCTCAAACAAGTGACGTTGAAACGCCTCAACTTCGGCATCCGGTCGGTAGACCAAATTCACTTTGTGCCCGGAAAACCAGGCATACGCTTCTTGGGTCTTTGTGTTTAGATCACGGATCAAACGGGCCCTCTTGTCCATCAGCCCAATCCCGAAACCGAGCATTTGCTCGCCTAGGATGTCAAGAAAGGTCAGATCGTCGCTCAGGCCGATTTTTTTAAGAAGCGCGTTTCGTTGCCGCAACGCTTTTCGGTAATCTTGTAACAACCTCAAATATTCACGGTCGGCCTGCATGAGTTCAAAGTCGATGAAACCTCGTCTGATCGCCGGTCCTTCTTTGACCAGTGCCAGATCTTCGGGGGCGAACATGATGACTCGGATGTGGCCGATGAAATCACTCAGTCTTTGTTTCTCGACATTGTTGACGGACACCCGCTTGCCGTGCTTCGAAAGCACGACGTCATAGCGTCCCTCGTCTGTCTCGAGGCGGACGTGGGCGAACGGAGCGTCATCGGTGATCATGTCCCGGTCGTTTGTTGTCCGGTGGGACTTCGCTGTCGCCACCAGATGGATGGCTTCAAGCAGGCTTGTCTTGCCCGATCCATTCTCGCCATCGATCATGGCGTGCATCTGGTTGAATTCGATTGTCTTGGCCTCGTGGTTCCGGAAATGCCGGACCTGAATCTTATGTATCATGACGGATTATCCACTCGTCCCCTTCGACGGAAACGATATCGCCGTGATGGAGTTTGGCACCCCGCTCGGTCCTGACAATCCTGTTGATCATGACGGTCCGCTCAGACAAAAAAAGCTTGGCTTCACCGCCTGATCCGATCAATCCTGTCGCTTTGAGAAATTGGCCGAGAAGGATTTCTGGCCGATGGCTTTCGAATATCTTCATATGGTCCTCTCACATCCCCTTTATATTATAACATAATATAAGCAAAAAACATGCGTTTTTAATGGCTTTTTTTGAGTGTATGACACAAGGTGCGACTAAGCGAAAAAAAAGCCCAAAATCGAAATTTGGGCTTTTGAGCGTCGGGTCTTCAATCGATGCGAACTGGAAGAATCAGGTGCATCAAGTCGGGATCACGGTCCCCTTTGATGACAAACGGTTTGACTTCACCGGCAAAATGAAGGGTGACTTCCGGTGATGTGAAACTCTTCAGGGCCTCGACCAGATAACGTGAGCTGAACGCGATCCTGATGATCGGTCCGATGACGTCACCGGCGGGAATGACTTCTTCGAGGGCGTCTCCGACCTCGCTGTTTGTTGAACTGATTTCAACAACATGATCAGCTCTGAGGGCCAGCTTGATGATGTTGTAGTTGGTGTCACGGTCTTTCGGAGACAAGAGTGAAACACGCTCGACACCGGCCAGGAGATCTTCTTTGTTGAAAGGAATCGAGACCGGAAATTCGGTCGGGATGATACGCATCGTATCGGGATAAGTTCCTTCAAGCAGACGGGTCTGGAAGAGGATCTTGTTCATCCTGAACAACACTTTGTTGGGGTTGATGAACACATCGACATCCTCTTGGAAACCATCTAGGATCTTGGAGAGTTCATCAAGACTCTTGTTTGGAACGACGATGTCAAAGGTGGTGTTGTTCGTCCTGATTTTGACGTTCTTCTGGGACAGACGGTAACTGTCGGTGGCGACACAGTAAAGACTGTCGTCACGATATTTGAAATTGACACCGGTCAGGATCGGACGTTTCTCGCTGCTCGCGGTCGCGAAATTGGTTTCACGGATGATGGATTTGAGCAATTGGCTGTCAAGGACAACCGGATCGTCAAGGTCGAGAAAATCGACTTCAGGATAGTCCTCAACGTCCATCAGACGCAATTTGAACTCCGAGCGATCCGCTTTGATGACAATCAGTTTGTCTTCGATCAACGCGAACTCGACGTGGTGGGATGTGATTTTGCGCATGATATCGATGAGGTAACGCCCGGGGATGGCGACGTGTCCGGTCTTGATGATCTTGAGGGTTGCATCATCAACCATGACCTGGATGGCGACATCCGTATTCGACGACGTCATCAGAAGATAATCTTCATAGACATCGAACTTGATGGCATACAGAATGGGCAATGGGGTTTTGTTTGGCAAGCCTTTTTGAATGATGAGCAATTGGTTGAGCAAGGCATCTCGGTCGATTGTGAAGATCATGGCAAGCGCTCCTTTTATTTTTAATCGTCATCTTTAAATCATTGTTATTAGGGCTGTGGATAAGTGGATAAGCCTTTTTGTGCCCTTTGCACAGCGTTTATTATACCACATTTCCGACAGTCTGACCACATCTTGTCCACGGTCATCAACCACTTCTTGAATCGATTTTTTTGGTGATTGTCTCAACCGCGATCTTGAGGGACAGGTCCTGTTTCATTTCGTTCTCGATTTTTTCACATGCGGCGAGAACCGTGGAGTGGTCCCGGTCTCCAAAAAGGGTCCCGATCGTCTTGTAGGGGATGTTGTATCTGCTCTTGATCAGATACATTGCGATATGCCTCGGGAGGATGTACTTGGAGTGTCGTTTCTTGCCGATCAGGTCTTCGACAGTGATGCCGTAGAAATCAGAGACGATACTTTGGATCCGGTCATAGTTGTTCTCGTTGAGGGAGTCGCTCTTTCGACGGGTCTTCAAGAGCGGCTCAAGCGCTTCATGAGCGCTTTCGACAGTCAGGTCAAGGTTATTGGTCAGACAGTAGAAGAGAACCCGTTTGAGGGCGCCTTCAAGCTCACGGATGTTGGTCATGAAAGACGAGGCGATGAACTCAAGGACTTTGGGGGGGATATCTTGGATATCTGAGGATTCGGAAGCGAGCTTGCGCTTCAAGATCTCGATCCGGTGATCAAGATCAGGCACTTGGATATCAACTGAGAGTCCGACTTCAAAACGGGAGGTGAGACGGGTCATGATGTTTTTGAGAGCGGACGCTGGTTTGTCACTGGTGATGACAATTTGTTTGTTTTGCTGGTAGAGGTAATCAAAGAGTTTGAAGAATTCCATCTGGGTCCGGTTGGCCCCGCCAAGGATTTGGATATCGTCGATCAAAAGGACGTCGGTTTCCCGGTATTTGGCGTAAAAATCATCCATTCGCTCGCGTTTGAGCAAGTTTGCGAAGTCTTCGATGAAGACATCGGCTTTGACGTAGAGGACTTTTTTGTTGACGTCTTCGTCAAGAATATAGTTACCGATGGCTTGCATCAGATGGGTTTTTCCAAGACCGACATCGCCAAAGATGTATAAAGGATTGGCGACAGCGCCAGGCTGATCGGCCACTTTCATGGACATCCTGAAAGCGAACATGTTGCTTTTGCCGACAACGAAATTTCCGAATGTGTAGGTGGCGTTCAAATCACCGGGGCGATACTTCAAGTTGAGGTTGTGTTCAACTCCGACGAGGGTCTCTTCGGGAATCATTTCTGACTCGGTGACAAACTTGAAGCGAACCGTCTGATCATGATATTGGTTGGCCAAGGCGTTGATTTTCGTCAAAAAAAGACGACTGATCCGATTTTTGATAAAGTCGTTGGGTGCGATCATATAAATGTGGCCGTTGGCGTATTTGTGAATCGAACGGATGGGTTCGAATAATTCCTGATAGGTATCTTCGGCAAGTGTGAGCTCCAGGTCATGGAGAATCTGCTGCCACAGTTCCTCATACGTGTTCATTGTAAGACCCCCTTAGTCATGACATATGATACCACAGGGAAGGGTGGTTTCAAGCAAAAAGTTATCAACCATTTTTGTGGATAAATGTTTTGGACAATTTATAAAAACTTGTGTAAAGTGTGTGTAAAGGTGATGTAAGAAAGCCTTTGTTAAGCGGTCGAGAGAGTTACCCATTTTTCCACATTGTCTCTAATTTGTTGTCAAGTTATCCACAATCCAAATGGTGTTTGACAGGTGGAAATCTTTTGGGTGTCATTCATTTTTCAGCACCGGAAAAGACGATCATTGATTAAGATGTTTTATGTTGACAAAAAAAACGCATCCATGTATAATGATTGGGCATGGTTTCGCATGAAAGGTGGTCTTAAACGTGAAAAGAACATATCAACCAAGCAAGCTCAAACGCCAGAAAACACATGGATTCAGAGCGCGCATGGCGACACCCGGTGGACGCCGCGTCCTTGCCCGTCGTCGTCTCAAAGGCCGCGAACAGCTCACTGTTTGACAATCAAATCGCTGATTTTAAAAAACCAGGACAACCCGACTAAATGACGCATAATCACTTTGCCGGGAGTCCCTTTTTATTTTCCGGATGAACAAAAGATACCGCATTAAGAAATCGAGCGAAATCGATGCGATCTTCAAGATAAGGAAAAGCAAAGGGAATGCGTATTTTTTGATTTACAAAACACAGGATGAGTCACAGGAGCACTTCCGGTTCGCACTGACCATCGGACGCAAGTATGGCAATGCGGTCGAACGCAATCTTGCCAAGAGACGCATCCGCATGATTGTTCACAACCAGCGGGAGGCGCTTGCAAAAAACGCATCGTTTATCATCGTCGTCAGACCGGCGTCCAAACCTTTGAGCTATCAGGAGATGGACGCCAATCTGAGACAACTCTTTAAAAAATCAATGTTACTGACGGAGACAAAACATGACTAAAAAATTGTTTTTCATGGCGGTTGTGCTGCTGACCATCTTTGGGCTATCAGCCTGTGGTGGTGGTGACGACAACGTCGTATTGGTTGTTGCCAACAACCCCGTGAACATGAGTTACGAAGCTTCAGAAGCTTTGGATATTGTGATCAAGGGTGAAGGTGGACTGTCTTATTACGCCATCACCGAGAAAGGAACCACGGCGACGTTTTCGAATTACGCTGGCAATTTGCCGACTGTTTATCTCGAAGACGACAACGGGGTCAGAACCTATGCCATTGGCGTCGAAGGTGAAGAAGCGACATTCAAGATCTATATCAAGCCTGAGACGATTGAAGGAAACGCGGATGATGTGGTCATGATCGCGTTCCGGTATACCCAAGAGAACGTGCTCTACCCTCAGGGGAAAGCATTTGATCCGACGGGCATCGAGATTTACGTGGTCACAAGAGATGGAGCTGTTGAGTTGCTCAAGGGTGAGGATGTGGCGGATCAGTTTGATGTCGGCACATACACACCACTCGGTGATGACGGCTTCAACAACGAAGTCTCTTATACGGTCTCATTTACCCATGGTGGCCTGACCGAGACATTCGAGGTGTATCAGGCCGGTGGAGAACGTCCGATCCATACTGAGGATGCGACCTTCTTCGATTGGGTTCTGGTCATTCCGGTGGCCTTCGTCATGCAATTCTTTGCTGGTTTGATGGGGAACTCATTCGCTTTGGGGATTCTGTTTACGACCATTGTCGTCAGAACCCTTGCGTGGCCGATTTATGCCAAGAGCAACGATATGTCGATCAAGATGAACCTGGCCCAACCCGACATGCAAAGAATCCAGAACAAATACGCGACCAGGAAAGACCCGCAGTCTCAACAGATGATGCAGATGGAAATGATGGCGGTCTACAAGAAACACGGAATCAGTGTCTTCGGATGTCTGATGCCATTCTTGCAGATGCCGATCTTTATCGCCATGTACGGGGTTGTCAGACGAATCTCACTCGAAGGTGGTATCTATCAGGAATCTGTGTCGCATACAACCTTCCTAGGTATCAATCTCGCAAACATGAATGATGGCATCACCGGACTGGTTTTGGCTGGTATCGTCGGTGCGACGATGTTCCTCTTGCAGCAGATTTCGATGAAAAAGCCCAGTTATGCGAAGAATACAGGCACACACAACCCAAGTGGTCAGGCCGAACAGACCCAGAAGACGATGAAATTCATCAGTTACTTCATGGTTGTGATGATGATGTTCATCTCCTTCCAGAGCAATGCGCTCGCGATTTACTGGATTTTCGGTAACTTGTACTCGCTTGGACAGACGCTCTTTAACCGGAAGATGAATGAGAAGAAGCATGAACGTCTGATGCAAAAACAGTTGATGGGGTGAATAAGGTATGTTGAAAAAAGTTGAGTTTGAAGCCAAGACACTGACAGAAGCCGAACGGACAGCCTCCGAACTGCTCAGAATCCAACCTGAGAAAATCAAATTGACAGTTCTCAAAGAAAAGAAGGGACTCTTGGGAATCGGGGCATCCGCCACCTATGAGGCAACCCCCAATGTCAATCTCGCCCTCGAAGGCAAAGCCTATCTAGAAGGCATCTTGCAGGCCATTGGTGTCGAAGGCAAGATGGAACTGCGAACCGTCAATGACGGCACTGAGATCTACTATCACGTTGAAAGCAATCATAACGCCATCCTGATCGGACGGGACGGAAGGACGTTGCTCGCCATTCAGTTCATGTTACGCAATTACTTGAATATTTTCATTGATGGACACATCGTGATTTCCCTAGATATCGGTAACTATAACGAGAACCGCCGGAAGCAACTTGAAATCCTCGCGACCAAGACCGCCAAGGAAGTCGCCCAGACAAGGATTGCCGTCAAGCTCGATCCGATGAATGCGTTCGACAGACGTATTGTTCATACTAAGCTTGCCGAGTGGCGGGACGTGACCACTGAATCAGAAGGTGAAGGTGACGAGCGTGCGCTTGTCATCAAGCCAGTCAAACGATAACAATGGATGAGCCAGGGCAATCGCTCTGGTTTTTCATTCATCACAGTAGACTCATTGATGTGTGAACGATGATTGAACATCAATTTATTGTTAACAAATCTTAATATCACCCAGACCGTTCCGACAAGTGATATAATATAGGCAACGATTTTAACGAGGTGGGCACAATGGCAAAAACACAAACGAAAACAAGGACAAAAAGGCGGCCAAGACGCGTTCTGAGAATCATCGGACGATTGATGAAACTCATCATTCTCGCGATTTTGTTTGGCGCGATTTATAGCGTTGGTGTGACCATCCATGAGAACATCAAAGTTGAACATGATCTTCAGGCGTTCAAAGAGAGAGCCATCTTTGATTATGAGGAGGTTGTTGCCTTCAACGGGATCCCTCAAACAAGACGATATTATGAAGTTCCACGTGAAACATCTTATGAAGTTGAGGATAACAGAAGCGTTTTTTACGATGACACAAGGGAGTATTTGGGTCAGAAAGGCGATATCTTCACGACCCAACAATCTCCTTTCCCGATGATCCCAGCGTTTCACTTCTTCATGACAACCTATTATGGCGGTCATGCCGCCATCAATGACGGACAAAACAGATTCTATGAGGCAACCGGCTTTCCTGATGATGACGAGAGTCTCCTGGACATCATGCGTCATCCCGGGAATGAGCCGCATGATTTCTCGGTCACTGCAGCCAGAAATCCCCGAAACAACTGGCTCAGACCAGGGTATCGTCCAAAAAGTGATCCGTCTTACTTTGCTTACGGAGAGTATTATCGAAATGAGTTTGTGGGACTCAGGGTCAAACACATCACTGAGGAAGAACTAGATGAAGTCATCGATTTCTCACAAGAACTTGTCGACAACGACACCATCTATAATTTCTTGTTCTTTCTAGACATGGAATATAAGTACTACTGTACGGATCTTGTCAGCCGGGCGTATCAACATGTTTTGGTCCCCGAAGATGAGCAACGACAATACTCAAAAGCGTTAAACGATGATGGCTTCATCACATCGGTCAACGATCTGATTCTTTCAGATGATACCTACATTGTCTTTTATGTTGAGGTCATCGATGAGATCGTCCACATCTATCATCTTGAAGACGTGGTGACAGACAGTGAATGATCATGTGCTTCTTGGCTTGTTGATCCTGATCATTGTCTTGATGTTGGTTTTGATCGTTCTTGTCGTAGTCAGACGCCCACCAGCGCCGGATCTTTCCGGTATGGTCGATGGACAACATCAGATGTCCGAATCGATCAAAGTCCACATGGCCAAGGAATACGGTCTTTTGAAGGCCGAGATGATTGGCCTTTTCTCAACTGGAAACAAAGCCCTCACAACCGATATGAACGCCTTCAGGAATGAGATGATGGCCTATATCGAGAAGCGTCTTTCGGACATCTCTGGCAAGGTTGACGCCAGACTTGGCGAAGGCTTTGAGAAAACCACGGAGACGTTTTCAAAGATCACCGAACGCCTGATCAGGATTGATGAGGCCCAAAAGAAGATTGAAACCTTATCAGGGGATGTGGTCTCTCTTTCCGATCTTTTGAATGATAAGAAGGCCAGAGGCGTTTTTGGTGAGGTTCAACTCAACCAGATTCTCACGGCTGTCTTTGGGGAACACAACAGTCTTTACGAGACTCAGAAGACGCTAGACAACAAGATGATCGCAGACGCCGTTGTCTATGCCCCTGAACCAATTGGAATGATTGCCATTGATTCCAAGTTCCCTCTGGAGAATTACCGGAAGATGATTGAATCTGGTCAGTCCCAAAGTGATCGGGCGCGCACAGTCAAAGCCTTTGAAGACGATATGAGGATTCATATCAAAGCCATTGCCTCAAAGTATCTCTTGCCTGGAAAAACCGCTGATCACGCCATTATGTTCATCCCTGCGGAAGCGGTCTTCGCTGAATTGACCGCCCATCATGAGACCATCCTCAGGGAAGCCACCAAAGCGCATGTCTGGATCACGTCGCCCACGACATTGATTGCGACATTGAGCATGATTCAGGTCACGGCCAGAAACGTCGAGCGGGACCGTGAGGCCAAAGTCATCATCGATCAGTTGAATGCGCTAGGCATTGAATTCAAACGATATGTCGATCGTTGGGAAGGCTTTCGCAAGTCACTTGAGACAGTGACAAAAAAGGCGGAACAGATCAACCGGACAAGTCATAAGATCAGCACCCGTTTTGATCGGATCTCCAATGCGGGTCTTAGTGATGAGAAGTTGTTGCCCGATAGCATAGAAGATGAGGAAGAAGACGATACCGTTGTTGACAAAAACGGTGATGAAAGCATATAATGATAGTGAAATCGATGACGAGACGCTTTGGATGTATGGTCTAGATAGCGAGCCGGGTTGGTGCAAGCCGGCAGACAATCTCCAAAGACAACACTCGAGAGAGACGGAAGAACCCTTGACCGGGTGTAGAACCGTACGTATCCCTGCGTTAAAGGATCGAGGGCCGGCATAGCCGGAACCGAGGTGGCACCGCGCTATCATGATGGCGTCCTTGGATATGACCAAGGACGCTTTTATTATTTTTGATGCTATTGATCGTATAAAAAAGGAGATAAACCAATGCAAACAACCATCAAAACCATTCATCAGAACCAACAAACCTTTGACCAGACCGATGTCACCCTGACGGGATGGATCAGAAATCATCGTGCCCAAAAGGAATTTGGATTCATCAATCTCCATGATGGGACGTTTTTTGAAGCGCTCCAAGTTGTTTATGAGGATGAGAGCGTGGAAAACTTCAAAGATGTCCAGAAGTTCAGGGTTGGAAGTGCGATTGAGGTCACCGGGCGGATTGTCTTGACACCAGAGGCCAGACAACCCTTTGAACTGAAAGCGACAAGCGTGTCTTTGCTTGGTGATTCACCAGAAGATTATCCGATCCAACCAAAAAGACACACCCGTGAGTTCTTACGCGACGTGGCCCATTTGAGGCCTAGAACCAACCTGTTCAATGCGGTCTTCAGGCTCAGAAGTGTAGCGGCCTTTGCTGTTCATGACTTCTTCCAGAAACAAGGGTTTGTCTATGTTCATACCCCCATCATCACCGCCAACGACGGTGAAGGGGCAGGTCAGATGTTTTCGGTTTCAACCCTGCCTCTTGAAAAGATTCCCATGAATGAAGAGGGCGAGGTCGACTACAAGAAAGATTTCTTTGGCAAGAAGACCAGTCTGACCGTCACTGGCCAGCTTGAGGCGGAGGCGTTTGCCATGAGTTTCAGGGATGTCTATACGTTCGGTCCAACCTTCAGAGCGGAAAACTCAAACACCCAACGCCATGCTTCAGAGTTTTGGATGATCGAACCGGAGATGGCGTTCTCAGATTTGACAAAGAACATGGACGTCGCCGAAGCGATGGTCAAGCACATCATCAACTATGTGTTTAAAGCACTACCTGAAGAAATGGCGTTCTTCGACAAGTTCGTAGAAAAAGGCTTAATAGAGCGATTAAATAACGTTCTAAGAGAACCATTTGCACGCGTCTCTCACCGCGAGATCATCGATATCCTAAAGGCCAGCAAAGTGCGTTTTGAACATGAACCCAAACAAGGTGAGGATCTCGCCACCGAGCACGAACGCTATCTGACAGAGACACACTTCAAAAAACCGGTCTTCGTCATCGATTGGCCAAAGGACATCAAAGCGTTCTATATGCGGATGAATGAAGACCAAGAGACGGTTGCTGCTATGGATCTTCTGGTTCCTGGTAGTGGCGAGCTCATTGGTGGCTCACAAAGAGAGGAACGGGAAGACCGACTTCTCAAACGTATGCATGACATGGACATCGATATGGCAGGGTTTGAATGGTATGTCGATCTCAGGCGCTATGGCGGTTGTGTCCATTCTGGATTCGGCATGGGTTTTGAGCGCCTGATTATGTATCTCTCAGGTGTGGAAAACATCAGGGATGTCATTCCTTTTCCCAGAACACCTAAAAATTGTGAGTTTTGAGATATGCTTCGGATGTAAACAGGTTTCATGATAAATTATGTCGTTTGAGCCCTTAACTAAGGCAATGAATCATGATTTGACACCCTGCTTTCAAGGCCCTTCTGGTACGCCTTTCAAAGTTGTTTCACAAGCCGTTTGAAAAAATCCTGTAAAAACCTCATTTCCAAGGTGTGTGCAATTGAAATTCAACAACTATTATTATATAATAGGGACACTGAGGTGACCATTTATGGCCAAGGTGTTTCTGATTGATCGCTTGATGATTCAGACAACCGCAGATATGTTTGCCAACATGAACAAGCCAGGTTCTTTTGTATATCACAAAAGGGCCTTTCTTTATAATAAAAATTGATAAGGAGTTTTGCACATCATGGAGATCCGATTGGAGAATCTGACCAAGGTATTCACAGACAAATACGGTAATGAGACCAGAGCCGTTGACGGTCTGACCATTACCATCCCATCCGGGAAACTCATCGGCCTATTGGGGCCATCCGGTTGCGGAAAATCAACAACCCTTTTTATGATTGCCGGGTTGCTCAAACCCTCAGGAGGCAAAATCTTTTTCGGTGATGACGATGTCACGAAATTGGCACCTGAGAAGCGGGGCATCGGCTTGGTCTTCCAGAATTATGCCCTTTATCCGCACATGACCGTGCGCCAAAACATCATGTTCCCGCTTGAAAACCTGAATATCAACCGCTCTGAGGCTGAGTCACTCGTTCAGGACATGGCCAACTTGGTTGGGATTGGTGAGCTTTTGAGCCGTAAACCAGCCCAACTCTCCGGTGGCCAGCAACAGCGTGTCGCCATTGCCCGCGCATTGGTCAAAAAGCCACGCGTTCTGCTTCTTGACGAACCGTTGTCAAACCTCGATGCCAGACTACGTCTTCAGACCAGGGAAGAGATCAAACGGATTCAAAGAGAAACCGGCATCACCACCATCTTTGTCACTCATGACCAAGAAGAGGCCATGAGCATCAGTGACCAGATGGTCGTTCTTGACTTTGGTGTCAAGCAACAAGTCGATCATCCTCAGGAAATGTATAACAGCCCTGACAACCTCTTTGTCGCGAAGTTCCTCGGCAACCCACCAATCAACATCCTAAACGGGACAGTCAAAGACAAGACCATCATCGTCAACAACCAAGTCGAGATCGGAACAACCGATGCCAAAGATGGCGAGTATACGATCGGCATCCGTCCTGAACACTTCAAGATCGATCCTATGAACGGTTTTGAAGTCACTGCCGAAGACATCGAACACATCGGACGCGATACCATGATTCGCTTCATGATCAACGACACCATGGTTCGGGCCATCGTTGACTCTGATGAGTTATCAAGGACAAAAGACATCCGTCTCACGGTCAAACAGCATAAGATTCTGGTCTTTGACAAAGACACGGGAGCCGTCCTGCTATGAGAAACACCAAATCAGTGATGAGGGACGTGATGTGGTCCATCAGGAACTTCATCACAGTACGCACCCACAAGATCGAGGATTTCCTCGAGCGCCACCGCTTTGGATTCCTCGTGCGCTGGCCAGGATGGCTCAAAGCGATCTTCTATCTCGCCCCAGCCCTCCTTTTACTCGCGGTCTTCACGTTCTACCCAATCTTCAATTCATTCATCATCTCCTTCTATGAAGGATACAACATCCAAACCGGCATGTATGACAGCATGACTTTCCTTGGAAATTACCGGGTTGTCCTCAATCATGCGAACTTCGGACAAGCCGTCATCAACACCGCGATCATCGTTGCCATCTCGGTGCCGATCACGGTGCTCGTCGGTCTTCTGATCGCCGTGTCCTTACACGCCATCAAACCCCTCAGAGGCTTTTTCCAGAGTGTCTTCTTCCTGCCCTACGTGACCAACACGATCGCGATCGGTTTGGTCTTCGCTTACATGTTCTCCGGAAACAAGACGACCATTTTGAGTTCCACCGGCCTCGGTCTGGCCAACCAGGTCATCACGATGTTCGGTGGTGAACCGATTGCCTGGGTCGCCTCTGGTGCAACCTACTGGTCAGCAATGACCGTCATTCTGATTTACACCGTATGGAATGGCCTTGCCTTCAAGATCATCGTCTTTTTAGCGGGGATCGAAGGCATTGACAAGCAGTATTATCAAGCCGCCCAGATCGATGGGGCTGGACGCTATCGTTCGTTCAGACGCATCACTGTACCGATGATTTCCCCGATGATCTTCTACATCCTGATCACATCGGTCATTGGCGGATTCAAGACGTATACGTCCGTTGTCGCCATCATCAACACATCAGGACGCATCACAACCGGACAATACGGTGAAGTCAACATGAAGACGATTGTCTTCTATATCTATGACTATCTCGGTCAGGCAGGACAAGACGGCGTCATGTCCTATGCCTCAGCGGCAGCGATCATCCTGTTCGGTATCATATTGGTGTTCACGGTTGTCCAACTTCAGGTTGGCAAACGCCGTGTCCACTATTAAGGAGGACGATCGACCATGAAAAGACTGACCAAAACCATCAAGATTTATGAACTGATCGCCACCTTGTTTGATCTGATTTATGTGGTTGTCGGTGGATATGGGCTTTATGCTTTGTTTGTGCTCTTGACCGAACCGGCTGATATCCTGACGGTCAGATACACCGATTTCTTCTATTATGAGATTTTTGGACTGACGTTCACGTCCGCCCAAGTCAATACCACCATCAGTTTGTTGATCGGATTCCTATTGGTGTTTGTACCGATCACATTCAAAAACTTCCGGCGTCTCAGAAGCAAAGATGATATCGAACTTGACGAATGGAATTACCGGACCCAATTCCTCTACATGGTGATGAACATCGCCACCTTCAATCCGATCGCCGCTGTGTTCAGATTCCTGGCTGCTGTTGAAATCATGGATGTTGTCAGGGAATACCGGTTCAAGCAAGCACTCATCAACACCGGGCACGGCATCGTCAGACTCATCAAAGGTACGCCTAAAGGCATCAAGAAAGCCTGGCACGCGCTCAAGAGCGGACTGTCTAGAATGGGACAGGTGATCGCCCATTATCCGAAACGGGTCAAAGAGACGCTTGCCTATCAAAAGCTCAGACGGAAAGCCAAGAATGATAAGGCTTTGAAGGCTGAAGCTGATGCGCTCAAGAAAGCCCGCGATGAGGCAAGTATCGAACGCAAGAAACAGAAGCGTGAACGACAAGACGAAATGGAGAGAACCGGATTGTCCGCACTGATCCGGAAAACCATTGGTCTCTCGTTCAATTACACATTCCTCACATTCATCGCCTTGTTCATCTTCATCCCGTTTTACTGGATGATCCTGACCGCACTTAAGACCAATCAGGATCTGACCAATGCTTTGACGCCCCGCATTTTTATCAATCTTGGGGAAATGCAGTGGGTGAACTTCAAAATCGCATTGACCAGATTCAACTTCGGACAATACATCGGAAACACCTTGTTTGTTGGGATCATGTCGATGTTTGGAACCGTGATTACGACGATTCTCGCCGCGTTCGCGTTCTCAAGACTCGACTTCAAAGGTCGTGATTTCCTCTTTTCGGTCCTGTTGATGACCATGATGATCCCCGGTGAGCTCTACACCATCACCAACTTCATCACCGTCAGCAACCTGTCCTGGATCAACACCTATTACGCCTTGATCTTCCCCTTCATGACGAGTGTCTTCTATATCTTCTTCCTAAGACAATCGTTCAAACAGATTCCTGACACCCTTTACCGGGCTGCCCAGGTCGATGGATGCGGCGACTTCAAGTACTTGAGACGGGTCATGATTCCCATCGCCAGACCGACTATCATCACCATTTCCATCCTGAGCGCCATTGGTGCCTGGGATGCCTACATCTGGCCCCAGCTTGTTGCTCCATCGGAAGACAAATGGTTGATTTCAGTTGCCCTCAGAAGTACCAGTTTCACTGTTGGCGTAGGCTCGGACGCTCGTCCTGTCTATAACTTGCAGCTCGCGGCTACCGCGCTAGTCACAGTCCCGCTCCTCATCATTTTCTTCTCACTCAAGAAATACATTTTGGCCGGTGTCGGACGAAGCGGCACCAAAGGATAACCTTGTTTGGCAGTACATAGCCCAACGGCTATTTGATATAGGACATATAAAAAAAATATTTAGGAGGAAAAAATCATGAAAAAGGTATTATTCACGATGCTCATGCTTTTAGGCATCATGACATTGGCTGCCTGTGCGGAACAACGCGACCAGGTTCCAACATTTTCTGGCGTTGATCTGACACCGGAAATCTCAGTCGGAGAATCGTATACACCGCTATCCGGTGTGACCGCATCCGATAATGAAGACGGCAATCTCACAAGTTCGATCGTTGTCTCAGGTTGGAATGCCGACGATGTCAACTATGTCGGAACAACAACATACATTTTGTCTGTGACCGATTCGGTCGGACAAAGATCATCTTTGACAGTCAAACTCACTGTCACCGGTGATGGACAACCCCCAGTACTCACTGGTGTTGTTGCTGAACAGCAGTATTCCATCGGCTCAAGCCCCTATAACCCATTGGCCAGAGTGACTGCCAATGACCCGGTTGATGGCGATCTGACCGATGAGATCGAAGTTGTCGGTGACTATGCTTACAATGAAGCTGGACGCTATGTCTTCGCGATCATTGTCACCAACAGCGCTGGCGCCCGTGCCAAAGAAACGGTCGTCCTGAACGTCATTGATGCCAATATCCCAGCCGCAATGACGTCTGATCCGATCACCATCACCCTATGGCATGCCATGGGTGAGGCGAACCAAGCGCTTCTTCAGAAGTATGCGGACTCATTCAAGGACATTTATCCCAACATCACCGTTGAGATTCCTGCTGGTGCCGGAAACTACGACACCCTGAAGAACAACATGATCAATGCCATCACAGCAAAAGACATGCCTAATCTGGTTCAGGCATATCCTGACCATGTCGCGGAATATCTGAATGGTAACGCGGTTGTCAACCTCGATCCCTACATCAACAGCAGCACTTGGGGACTGAATGGCGCTGATGCGTTTGAAGACATCATCGGATCATATCGTGAAGAAAACAGTCAGTATGACGCTTATGGTACTTTCTACTCACTACCATTCAACAAATCAACAGAAATCATGATCTACAACAAGACCGCATTTGATTTCCTCGAACTCCCAACACCGGAAACTTGGCAGGATGTCATTGCCGCCGCACCAGCTCTCAAAGCTTATGGTGACCAACTTGCCGAAGCCAAGGTCAGAACCGATAACCCCGGATTGAGCGAAGGCGAACTCGCAGAACTAATCGAATCTGCGCAGAACATGATTGTTCCGGCATCCTATGACTCGACCGGCAATGCCTTCATCACCTTCACCCGTCAATGGGGTGGTGCCTATACCGGTATCAATTACAATGACTTCACGGGTCAGTACTTGTGGAGAGACAACGCAAACACCATGCTTGCGATGACCTTCCTCAAAGACAACAATAATATCATCACCCTCCCTGAATATTGGGATCAGCAGTATGCATCAACACCGTTTGTCAATCAACAGACCTTCGTCACCATCGGTTCATCTGCCGGTATCAGATACAACATTCCCGCAACTGACCCGACAACCGGCGAACCGGTCTTTGAAATCGGTGTCGCACCTGTTCCCTTCAATGCTGATCTGCCTGATGAAAAGGCCGTCATTCAGCAGGGAACAAACGTTTCTGTCCTAAACACTGGAACAGATATGGAAAAACTCGCATCATGGCTTTTCCTCAAGCACATCATCAGTACAGAAAACACCATTGACTGGGCGATGAGCACCGGATACCTCCCAGTTCGCACCAGCGGTTATACGCATCCCGCGTATCAGGAGTTCCTCAATAATCCAACCGCGAACCAACTGCCAATCTCCATGGCTGCAAACGCTGCTTATGCACAGTCCGGCTACATGTTTTACGACCCGGCATTCATCGGATCTTCCCGTGCCCGTGTCCAAGTCGGTCTCGCACTTGAACGTATCATGCTTGGTGATGGCGACATTCAAGCAGCATTGCAATCGGCTTATGACGAAGCCAATCTAGGATCATAATGAAAAAAACCATTTTCACAATCATGTTGGTGCTGACAGCCTTCATCGCAGTTTCCTGCGATGAAGGTGTCGCAGCACCTGTGATTACCGGTGTTGATGATGTGACAATCTATGTTTCCGTTTTGGGCAATCCGCCATCATTCGATCCTTCAGCGGGTGTCGAGGCAACGAATCATCTCGGTGCCGACATTCCCTGGGGAGACAATCTTTACATCAAAGAGATTGAAAGCCCACCCGGAACGGTTGTGACTGAAATCAACTATTACCAAGCCGGAACGTATTACATCACTTACGAAGCTGTTGATCCGGACAGTGGTAAGAAGGCGACAGCCACCCGTGAACTTGAACTGATCATTCCTGAATTTGATACCAATCATACAGACGCACTCAGACTCGAAGAACCGTATGAAGGGCTGTCATTCATTGATGACCGGATTGGCGAGGTCGAAC
>JAGYLU010000032.1 GCA_018400755.1 Acholeplasmataceae bacterium | reverse complement strand
CAGGCCACACCACCATTGATGTTTGTGCTTTCAAACCTGTTCAAATGGATCAAGACCGCGGTCAGAGCCATCTTGAACAGACTCGCGGATCTTTGAGACAAGGCGCGTTTCGCGCCTTTTTTCAAACCAGACATGGATTTTGACCGGTCACCCTGTTAGGATGACCTTACGGAGGGATAGAGATGCTTGTATATGGTAAGAATGTCATACGTGAAGTGGTCTTCCAGAAACGGAAGATCAAATGGTTGAAGATTGATCAGGCTTTTTCTGATCACCGTTTTCTGGCTTTTTTAAATGATCGGGGTGTCCCCTTCTCAAGGGTCTCCAAAGGTGATCTGAGCCAATTGGCAGGAACCCCCAATCATCAGGGACTGGTCGCGGACGTGAGCGATTACCTCACGAGGTCGCTTCATGATGTCTTTGACCCTAGAGCCAATCAACGGTTTGTCATCTTGGATGGGGTTGAGGATCCGCATAACCTAGGCGCGATCCTAAGGACCGCTGAGGCGGCTGGCTTTGACGCCGTCGTTGTCCAGAAGACGAATCGGGCACCGTTGTCAGCGACGGTCGCGAAAGTGTCCTCAGGCGCCATCGAACACGTTCCCGTGATCGAGGTCACAAACATCGGCCAGACCATCCTTGAACTGAGAGACAAGGGGATGTTCGTGATTGGTACCGATGGGAGCGCAGACCATTTCTATGATGCCTATCAGCCGGAAGGCGGGGTCGCGATTGTCCTTGGAAACGAGGGCGAAGGGATCAGGCCTTTGGTCAAGAAGCGTTGTGATGTGTTGGTCAAGATTCCGATGCAAGGTAAAATCAATTCCTTGAACGTCAGTGTCGCGGCCGCGCTCATGATGTATCAGTATATGAGGCGCTGACATGCGTTTCGTCATGAACGATTACGAGCTCATCTATCTCATCCGGAGTGAACGTGACGTTATGGCGATGGAATACTTGTTGATGAAGTACCAAAAACTGATTTGGAAACATATTCACCGGATCGGACTCCCTGACAAAGATCATGATGATTATTTCCAAGAAGGTCTGATGATGCTGGTCAAGGCCACCAAAACTTTCGATGAGAGACACAACAAGACCTTCACCAGATACTTTGAGCTGATCATGACCAGACACTTCTATCATCTGAAACGGGCCTCTTGGAATGTGGTGCTTCACGACCATGTTGATTTCGTGACCGGCACCCAACTGATTGAGGAGTCTTTGCCGTCTTTTGATTTCCAGTCAGACCTTGAAGAGACTGTTTATCAGGATTACTTCATCAACCGTCGGTCGGTGAAAGACCTGTCACTCGAACTCGGAGTTGACAAGAAGAAAATCTATAACACAATCTACCGGGTCCGGGAAAAACTGAAATCGATGCTCGGGGAATGAATCGGACTTTGTTTCGTGGATCTTGACACATGTCGTGTCGAGGACCGGCATTTCCGTGATATAATGATTGTTGCAGTTGACACTGTCGTCGCCACGTGATAAAATATTTCATGCGACGACCACAAAGGTGGTTTTTTAATGCGTGAAAAAGTCATACTCGTCTGTACCGAATGCCTGAGCAGAAACTACCAGACAACCAAGAACAAGCAGACATCCAAAGATCGTCTGGAAATGATGAAGTTCTGTCCCCGGTGCAACAAACACACACTCCATAAGGAAAGCAAATAGGAGGCTCTCACCATGGCAATCAAAGAAAAAACCCAAGAAGAAAAAAGCAAGCTCTTAGAAGTTCTCACGAATGAATACAAATGGGAGAATCTGCTTCTAGGCATTCTCGCCATTCTATCAGGCGCACTGGCCCTGATGATCATCAGCGGAAACACGCTGCTTCAGATCAATGAAAACTTCCCGATTCTCGGAACCGAACCCAACGGCCTGATCTTTGCATGGGTCCTCTTTGGGATTTCCGTCTTCGGCCTGATTTTGGTCATTTATCCGTTTTTCCTTCCGGCCCTACCGGAATTGAAGAAGATCACATGGCCGACATGGCCCAAGTTCTTGGACAGCGCGATGCGGACCATCATCTTCCTCTTCATCCTGACCGGCCTTATCACTGTCTTCAACATTCTTATCATTCGTCTTCTCGGTGGCATTCTATGAGCCAAGGACTCAGATGGTACGTCATTCAGACCTATTCAGGGTATGAAAACGCCGTCAAAGTCGACTTGCTACGCCGTGTGGAAAGCATGGGGATGAGCGATTTCATCTTCCGTGTGATTGTCCCCGAGGAAACTGTCATTGAAAAGAAGGCTGACGGCAAGGAAAAAGAAAAGGTCAAACAGCTTTTTCCAGGATACGTCTTCGTTGAAATGGTCGTCACCGACGAATCTTGGTTCGTCGTCAGAAACACACCACGCGTCACCGGCTTTCTCGGATCATCAGGAGGCGGTACCAAACCGGTTCCGCTCGCACCGGATGAAATCAACCAGATCTTGCTCAAGGTTGGCATCATCTCAAAGCCGACATACAACCACCTGATTGGCAAAAAGGTCGAGATTCTTTCTGGCCCTTACGCCAATCTGAAGGGCAAAGTCTCTGATGTCGACAATGACCAGGAAAAAGTGGTCGTTGAGATCGATCTTTTCGGACGGGCAACTCCGACCGAAGTGGATGCCCACGAAGTCAATGAGCTTCCCGAATGACAACTCGCACTTGCGGGTTGTTTTTTTTGATGAGGGATGTTGTTCAGTTTGAAAGCCCGAAAACCATCAAGGAACCCCCAGTCATCATGACCAAGAGACATTGGCAAGTATGATTTGTCCAAGGGCGACCATCCATTTCTGATGGCTGTGAAAAGGATCATCTCTCTCACTGAGTCATGGTCGCCGCCATCTGGGAACGGATTCTGTTTATTTGACCATAAGGCCGAAAAGTCAACGTTTGCAAAGGTGTCGTTTTCCATCCGTAAACGTTGACATTGCCCCCCCTAAATGATAAAATACTTTTGCGTGTCGTTACACACCATAGTGGAAGAAGCAATTCATACCACATACTTACGTCAAGAAGGAGGTTGTGTCACATGGCAAAGAAAGTAGTCCGCATCGTCAAACTGCAGATTCCAGGCGGCAAAGCGAACCCAGCGCCACCGGTCGGTCCGGCACTCGGCCAGGCTCAGGTTAACATTCCCGCATTTTGTTCTCAGTTCAACGAAGCGACCAAAGACATGATGGGATTCGTCGTTCCAGTCATCATCAGTGTTTACGATGACCGTACGTTCTCATTTGTCACCAAGACCCCACCGGCAAGCGATCTTTTGAAGAAGGCCGCGAAAGTCCAGAAGGGTTCCGGCAGTTCCAAGAAAGAAAAAGTCGCGACGATTACCCGCGACCAATTGATGGAAATCGCCAAAACCAAGATGCCCGACTTGAATGCCTACACTGTAGAGGCAGCAATGAACATCGTCGAAGGCACCGCAAGAAACATGGGCATTGTTGTCCAGGACTAATGTCAATCAACAATTGACTGTCTAAAATTGTGGGAGGATATCCCGCTAGACCACATTTTAGGAGGATATGATGAAAAGAGGAAAGAAATACGTCGAGGCCATGAAGCTTGTCGATCGTCAGATGAGATACCCAATCTCTGAAGCAATCGAACTTGTCAAGAAGACCTCGTTCGTGAAATTCGACGCCACCGTTGAAGCTGCCTTCCGTCTGAACCTCGACCCCAGAAAGGCCGAGCAGAACCTAAGAGGTGCCATCGTGCTTCCTCACGGAACCGGCAAAGTATCAAGAGTGTGCGTCATCGCACAGGGCGAAAAAGCGAAAGAAGCTGAAGCCGCTGGTGCTGATTTCGTCGGTGACGACGAATTGATCCAAAAGATTTCGACAGGCTGGTTTGATTTCGATGTGATGGTCGCAACCCCCGACATGATGGGCAAACTCGGTAAACTCGGACGGATGCTCGGGCCCAAAGGCCTGATGCCGAACCCGAAGACCGGAACGGTCACCATGGACGTGGCAAACGCTGTCAAGGAAATCAAAAACGGTAAGATCGAGTATCGCGTCGACAAGGTCGGAAACATTCACGCCCCTGTTGGTAAGGTCTCATTCACAAACGCCCAGCTGATCGAAAACGTGCAGACACTTTACACCCAGCTGATGCGGATCAAACCGACAACCGTCAAGGGCACCTACATGAAGACCATCACCGTGACATCAAGCATGGCGCCTGGAATCCGTGTCGAAGAAGAATCATTCAAAGCACGAAACGTCTGACCAATTGAATCTCTTTCCAAAGACAGTAGGCGCACATGTGCTTAATCTCCTACCGAGGCGAAACAGATGATCTGATCTCCCTTTTGTCTTTGGACCAAAGAGAGATCTTTATTTTCAACAGAAAAGGAGGCATCTCATGTCTAAAGCAGTGATCGAACAGAAAGCCCAAGCTGTGACCGCCCTTGCTGAAAAGTTCAAGGCCGCCGCAACCGTTGTCGCTTTCGACTATCCCGGCTTGACTGTTGACCAGTTCACAAAACTGCGCACACAGCTCAGGGAAGCGGGATGTGAAGTCACCGTCTACAAGAACAACATTTCGCGAAGGGCATCGGTCGAAGCCGGATTTGACCAACTTGCCGATACATTCTATGGCGCCAAAGCCATCGCGATGAGTCTTGATGATGTTGTGGCACCCGCCAAAATCATCTATGATTTCTCAAAAGAAAACAAGGCTGTACAGATTCAGGCCGGTATCATCGAAGGCAGAGTCGCAGACGTCACCCAGATGACCGCACTTGCGAACACGCCATCAAGAGAAACACTACTGACCATGCTTGCTGTTGGTATGCTCATGCCGATCCGCGAACTTGCGATCGGATTGAACATGATCAGCAGTGAAGGAAACTAATCCAGGAGGAAAATACCATGGCAAAACTGACAAAAGAAGCGTTTATTGACGCACTGAAAGAAATGACATTGCTTGAAATCAAGGATCTCGTTGACGGACTCAAGGAAGAGTTCGGAATTGATCCGACCGCTGTGTCCGCAGCACCTGCAGCCGCCGCTGCCGCTGAAGAAGAACAAACCGAATTCGATGTCATCCTAAAGACATACGGCACCAACAAGATCGCTGTCATCAAGATCGTCCGCGAAGTCACTGGACTCGGCCTTGCTGAAGCGAAGACTTTGACCGAAACACCTGATGGTCTGATCAAGGAAAAGATCAAGAAGGAAGACGCTGAAGAACTCAAGACCCGTCTTTCTGACGCTGGTGCAACTGTTGAAGTTAAGTAATACCTAGACAAGTGAAGATCAACCTGGGATGAGAAGTCTCAGGTTTTTTCACTGTTTCCAGAGGTCTCGATGAGCCACTATTTCACAAACGATGAAACGCTTCACCATGATGAGAAAACGATCAGCGAAACGTTTGAAGGCGTCTCTTTTTCGTTCGCTACTGACGCTGGCGTCTTCTCAAAAAACAGACTTGATGAGGGGAGCCGCTTGCTCCTTGAATCGGTTGTTGTGAGGAAAGAAGACCGGATTTTGATCGATATGGGATGCGGCTATGGTCCGATTGGACTGATACTCGCAAAAATCCATCCCGCGCTTCATTGTCATCTTTATGATGTCAATGAGCGGGCGGTTCTTCTGGCTAAAAAAAATCAAGTGACAAACGACATCACGAATGCCGAGATCATCGTAAGTGACCTATTTCAGCACGTATCAGTGAGAGCCGACATCATCGTGACCAATCCGCCAATCCGGGCGGGAAAAAAGACCGTCTTCAAACTCTATGAAGACGCGCGCGAGCATCTCTTACCTCGTGGTGTGTTCTATGTTGTGATCAGGAAGCAACAAGGGGCCCCTTCAAGTCTTGAGGTTTTGAAGACGCTCTTTGAAGATGTGTCCGTGATCAACAAGCACAAAGGATATTGGATCATCAGAGCTGAAAATGGCCTTTGAACCGTTTTCACGCGCTTGAAAGGCATAATGCCCTTGACTATTGCGAGGCATTGTGATAATATAGTAAAATGCATCAAGTCGGTTTTTTTAACCCCTTTGAGCATGCTGGCACATGAATCACAAATCAGACAGGAGTGTGGAATATGGGATATCGGATGGTCAACTACGGCAAGAAAGCAACGCGCAGGAACTATTCGAGGATGCGTCATGACATCGACTTGCCTGACCTCATTGAGATACAGACCAAGTCGTTCAAATGGTTCATCGAAGAAGGCATCAAGGAACTGCTCGCTGACATTTCGCCGATTGAAGGACACAATGGCGATCTCAAGCTTTATTTTGAAGAACACTTCCTCTCGGAACCCAAATATGACGTGATCGAATCAAAACGGCGCGATGTCAACTTTGCCAAACAACTCTCAGCCCGCGTCAAACTCGAGAACGCGGTAACTGGTGAGATCAGGGAAAGCACAGTGTTGATGTGTGAAATTCCTTATATGACACCCAACGGGACATTCGTGATCAATGGCGCGGAACGCGTCGTTGTCTCACAGATCATCCGTTCCGCCGGAGCTTACTTCACGAGTGAACTCGACAAGAAGCTCAACCAGATCAAGTATATGGCTCAGGTCATTCCGACCAGAGGTGCCTGGATCGAGTATGAGATCGGATCCAAGAACATCATGTATGCCAAGCTTGACAGGTCCAAGAAAGTTCCCCTCACAACCATGATGAGAGCCCTTGGCCTTTCCAAGAAAAAGGACATCTATGACGTTTTCGGTAAATCATCCTACCTTGACTCAACGTTTGAGAAAGATGAGACAAAGAACGCCGATGAAGCCATCGTCGATCTCTACTCAAAACTCAGACAGGGCGAAAAAGTCCCCGCTGACGCGGCCCGTGAATTTGTACGGATGCGTCTTTTTGAACGTCGCCGCTACGATCTCGCCGCGGTTGGGCGTTATAAGTTCAACAAGAAACTCGATCTGATCAACCGGATCATCGGTGAATATACAGCTACCGATATCGTTGATCCCAATACTGGCGAAGTGCTTGTTCCCGCCAAGACTAAGATTGATAAGAATATCGCCAAGATCCTTCGTGAGAACAGACATGCGCTCAGAAAGGAAATCATCCCCAAGGAAGACAGTCTCCAAAATGAGACACCGGATGAGATTCTCGCCACCAGACTCCCTGAAGGCGGCGACATGCTCTATACCAAGAACAACATCGCCAACATCAGAACCGGTGAGATTCTGGTTGCCAAAAACACGGTTGTTGATGAGGAAGCGATCGCCATTTTGAGACGGCACCGCCAGTCACTAGATGAAAAGGTCATCAAGTACTTCCTTGGCCGTGACCCCTACGAAAAAGAAGCGGAACGTCTTGGCGTCGTTGTTGAGATGATTGATGTCACTGTCAAAGACAAGGACACCGAGAAAGATAAACCGTCCGCGTCATCGGATCAGGACCAACGTAAAGAAGACCGTGAACACATCACGCTTTCCGACATCATCGCATCAAGGCTAATGCTCCCCGAACATGTGAAGGACTCAGGATCGACCGATGACATCAGCCATCTGCAGGGAAGCAGGACGTTTACGTCGATCGGGGAACTGCTCAAGAACCAGTTCGGAGTCAGTCTTGCCCGTGCTGAGAAAAACATCAAGGACGGGCTCCACCACTGTCTTCTCGGAAAAACCCATCCCAGAATCGTCAATATGACCCCTTTGGCCCGGACGTCGAGACCTTCTTCGGAAGCTCACGAAAACTCTCACGGTTCATGGACGGATCGATCCAGCCTAGCGGAACTGACCGGAAACGTCGTGTCTCCGCGCTTAGTACCGGCAGGCTTGCCCGTGACCGGGCAGGCGTTGATCCGTGACGTTCATAACTCCCATTACGGACGCATCTGTCCGATTGAAACACCGGAAGGTCCCTCTATTGGGCTGATCTCATCGCTTGCTACCTACGGAAAAGTCGACCAGTATGGCTTCATCATGACGCCTTACCTGATTGTGACCGAAAAGGATGATATCCATTCTGTCGGCAATGATTTCAAGTATCTGACCGCCGATGAGGAATACGATGAGGTCATCGCCTCAGCCGCGACCCCGTTGGCTGAAGACGGCACCTTTGAGGAAGACCGCATCATCGGTCGTCACCGTGGTGAGACCGGGCTTTTTGACGCCTCCGAAGTCACCTACATGGACGTCTCCCCGAAGCAGATCGTCTCGGTTGCCACATCGACCATCCCCTTCCTTGAACACGATGACGCCTCACGGGCCCTGATGGGCGCGAACATGCAGCGTCAGGCTGTCCCGCTGTTGCAGCCGGATGCCCCGATCGTTGGTACCGGCATCGAATACCGGGCCGCCAAGGATTCCGGTTCCGTCGTCGTCTCAGACGTCAGCGGATACGTCACCTATGCGGATGCGACCAAAGTCTCGATCACTCAGGAACCAGATGAGAAAATCGCTTTCGGAAGCGATGTTCTCTATGATCCAAGAGTTGGATTCAATTATGAGAGCGCGAAGAAACTCCACGATTATGGCATGAACACAAAAGACTTCACCTTGATCCGTTTCTTCCGTTCGAACCAAGACACATGCATCTTGCAGCACCCCATTGTCAGTGCCGGTGAGTACGTTGAAGCCGGTGATGTCCTAGCCGATGGACCATCGACTTCCAAGGGCGAACTTGCCCTTGGCAGAAATGTCACCGTCGCCTTCATGACATGGGAGGGCTACAACTATGAAGACGCGATCATCATGAGTGAGGATCTCGTCAAAAATGATATCTACACATCGGTTCATATCGATGAGTATGAGATTGAGACCCGTGAACTCAAGACCGGTGCCGGTCGTGAGGAGTTTACCCGCGAAGTGCCGAACGCAAGCCTTGATTCCCTCAAGAATCTTGATGAGCGCGGTATCATCATCCCCGGTTCGGAAGTCCATGAAGGCGATATCCTGGTTGGTAAGATCACCCCCAAAGGTGTGTTCGAACCCTCTCCATCGGAGAAGCTCATTCATGCCGTCATCGGTGAGAAGTCAAGAGAATACCGTGATTCATCATTGCGTGTGCCCCATGGCGGCGGCGGAATCGTCCAAAGCGTCCAGATCCTTTCCAAGAAAGACGGCGTTCTGCCTTCTGGCGTGAACGAATCCGTCCGTGTCTATATCGCCAAGAAACGTAAGATCAACGAAGGCGACAAGATGGCTGGCCGTCACGGCAACAAGGGCGTCATCTCGAAGATTCTGCCCCGTGAGGACATGCCTTACATGGAAGATGGCACCCCAATTGACATCATGCTCAACCCGCTAGGCGTGCCTTCCCGTATGAACATCGGCCAGATTCTTGAGATCCATCTTGGCATCGCTGCCAAGCGTCTTGGTGTGACCATCGCCACCCCCGTCTTTGACGGCGTTGACGACCACGACTTGAAGAGCATCATGGCGGAAGCCGGGATCGAACCAGACGGCAAGACCGTGTTATATGACGGTCGGACCGGTGAACCTTATAAGAACAGAATCTCGGTCGGCGTCATGTACATGATCAAGTTGTCGCACATGGTCGATGACAAACTCCATGCCCGCAGTGTTGGTCCATATACCCTCGTCACGCAACAGCCCATGGGTGGTAAAGCCCAGAACGGCGGTCAGCGTTTCGGAGAAATGGAAGTCTGGGCTCTCTACGCCTACGGCGCTGCCCATACCTTGCAGGAAATGCTTACTGTGAAGTCCGATGACATGCTCGGACGCAACAAAGTCTATAGCGCCATCACCCACGACAAGCCGATTCCCCAGGCCAGCATCCCTGAATCCTTCAGGGTCTTGACCAGGGAACTCCAAGCGCTTGGTCTCTACGTCGAATTGATTGACGCGAAGACCGGCGAGAACGAGGCCGGCAAATCACTTGTGGATATGATGGGCAACAAATTCAGAGGAGGGTTCCGTTGATGGCCAAAGAAAAACTGACGCTTCACGTTGAATCACTCAAACTCTCCGAAGAGGCCTTGAAAGCCCTGAAACTCTCCGGAATCGACCAACTCGAAGACTTCAACACCTTCACCCTCAAAGAACTTCAGATGTTGTTACAAGATGCGTACGAGGAAATCAAATCCATCTTAAGGCGTTACGCACTGCCTAGGAATCTAGACAATCTGAACCTCAATCAGGAAATCGTCGACATCCTTAGAAATGCCGGCATCAATGACCTGAAAGAGTTTTTGGATTTTGACAAACACCAGCTTTACCATCTCTTCGAAGATGATGACATCCTAAGGGCCGAAGTCAACACCTTGCTTGAACTCTATGAGCTTCGGTCCCTCAAAGAACATCCCCATCATGTTGAAGGCGGCTATTCATCTATGATGAGGAAGGGCATTTGAAATATCTCGACAGCGTCGACCTCCAAGGAACGCATCAAGGAAACACGTCCAACCAATCGAGAAGAGGATACGGCGGTCGTGCGTTTTCCATCACGAAGATGCGTTGGCATCTCCCGATGAGATAAATCAATGAATGTATGGCGAGTCAAGACCCACGGACCATCAACTACCGGACATCGAAACCGATGAAGGCGATCTCGCCCACGTGAACGCATTTTCGGACCCCACCCGCGACTATCAGTGCGCCTGTAGGAAGAAACAAAGCGGAAACAAAGGGCGGAGATCTGCCAAAGTGCGGGATCGAGATAAAGCCCGAATCAAAGGTCGACAGGAACGGATACGATATATCAGACTTGAAGCCCCTGTCATCCATACCCTGGTACTCGAAGAACTCCCCCTCAAGGCTGGCATTCTTCTTGGCATCAGACTGGCGCTTCGAGAAGAGATTGTCTATCATGCCTCATACATCGTGACCGATGGGTTCAGCCCCCTGGCCAAAGAAGCCAGATCTTATCAGACTTAGGACTACTCAGGACTCTCCGTGAATACTACGATAGTTCATCGCGCTGACCGGCACTGAAGCCAAATCCAGAGAAGCTTTACAGGAACTCGGCCTCGACAAAGGAGTCAAGAGTCTCGAAGAAGCTCAGACCAGTTCAAAGCAAACGCGACCGGATGTCGACGTCTTGAAGTCGTCGAAGCCTTCAACAATTCCGACAACAAACCGGAATGGATGGTCATGGATGTCATTCCTGTCATCCCCCGGACCTTCGTCCGATGGTGGCTCTAGACGGTGGACGCTTCGCGACCACTGACTTAAATGACCTCTATCGACGGATCTTGAACAGAAACAACCGTCTGAAGAAACAAAAAGAACAGGACGCTCCGCACCTCATCCAGAAGAACGAGAAGCGTATGCTTCAAGAAGCGGTTGACGCCCTCTTTGACAACGCCAAACGCGGCAAGAAAGCCGCGGTTGAACGGAACCGTCACCTGAAGTCCCTTTCTGACATGCTCAGAGGGAAACAAGGTCGCTTCCGTCAGAACTTGCTCGGAAAACGCGTCGACTACTCCGGTCGTTCCGTCATCATCGTCGGACCCGACCTTGAGATGTATCAATGTGGGATTCCCCGTGAGATGGCGATCATCCTCTTCAAGCCATTCATCCTGAGAGAACTCCAGAAGAACGCGACATCCGATGTCAACATCAAGAAGAACGCCAACAGCAAGTATGAGAAGATGGATGATGATGTCTGGGCCGCGCTCGACAAGGTCATCAAGGAACATCCGGTGCTTCTGAACCGCGCGCCCACGCTTCACCGCCTCGGCATCCAGGCCTTTGAACCCAAACTGATCGACGGTAAGGCCATCCGCCTTCATCCGCTCGTGACCCCGGCGTTCAACGCCGACTTTGACGGCGACCAGATGGCCGTTCACGTGCCCCTGTCCAATGAGGCCCAAGCCGAAGCAAGACTCCTGATGCTCGCATCAAACAACATCTTGAACCCGAAAGACGGCAAGCCGGTTGTCACGCCGTCCCAGGACATGGTCCTTGGTAACTACTACCTCACGATCGAAGCCGCCAAAGAACATCACTACAACGGCTATCTATCGGAGGAACGGACCCAGGAACACGCCCTTCTGAACCAGAACGAAGGTCACTTCTTCACCGATTTCGATGAAGTCCAGCTGGCCTACCATCATGGAGAAATCGGGCTTCACACGAGAATCATCATCAATCCGAACACCATCAACCAGCGCTTTACCGATGATCAGCTCGAGAAGTATCTGGTCACCACCTACGGCAAGCTCATCTTCAACCGGATTTTGCCTCCTAGCTTCCGCTATCTGAATGAACCAGACATCAGGAACCTTGAAGACAAGACTCCTGACATCTACTTCATCAACAAAGGTGTGAATCCCAAGGATGCCTTGAAAGACATCCCGATTGCCAAACCTTTCAACAAGAAGTTCCTCTCTTTGATCATCGCCCAAGTCTTCAAAGAACTGCACATCAGCGAGACATCAAAGATGCTTGACCGCCTGAAAGACCTAGGCTTCAAGTACTCAACCGTCGCTGGGATCACCGTCAGCTTCGCCGACATCAATGTCTACTCCAAGAAGCATGAGATCATCGAAAAGACAAACCAGACGATTGAAGAGATCATGACATGGTACGAAGATGGATTCCTGACCGATGAAGAGCGACGCAAGCTCGTCATCAACAAGTGGAAAGAGACCAGTGAACGGATTTCCAAGGGCATGATGTCCGAGTTTGACAAGGACAACAACATCTTCATGATGTCCGATTCAGGAGCTCGTGGGAACGCCCAGAACTTCGCCCAGCTCGCTGGGATGCGCGGCCTGATGAACAACCCGAAGGGGGAAGTCATCGAAGTGCCCGTCCAGGCGTCCTTCCGTGAAGGCTTGACCGTGTCTGAATTCTTTATCTCGACCCATGGCGCTCGAAAAGGCTCGACTGATACCGCGCTTAAGACCGCGGAATCAGGCTACCTGACCAGACGTCTCGTCGACGTCAGCCAGGATGTCATCGTCGTTGACGAGGACTGCGGCACCGAAAAGGGTGTCTATATGACCTCCGTGAAGGGTGAATCCGAAGACAAGCCAACCGTTCCTCTTTATGACCGCATCGTTGGCCGCTTCGCCGCCAAGGATGTCATCAATCCCAGAACCAAAGAACCGGTTGTTCTAAGAAACAACCTGATCACCGAAGAACTCGCCCAATTGATTGTCAAATCCGACATCGAAGGTGTCACCATCCGAAGCAACCTCACCTGCAACAGTGAAAACGGGGTCTGCGCCAAGTGTTACGGACGCAATCTCGCGACCAACACCAGGGTTGAAGTCGGAGAAGCGGTCGGCGTCGTCGCCGCCCAGTCAATTGGTGAACCTGGCACCCAGCTCACGATGAGAACCTTCCACACCGGTGGGGTTGCCTCCGCCTCCGACATCACGCAGGGTCTCCCCCGTATTCAGGAGCTTTTCGAAGCCCGAAACCCCAAAGGGAAGGCCATCATCAGCGAGTATGACGGCAAGGTCAAAGCCATTGACCGTCAGCGTAGCGGACAGTCAATCATCACCATCGTTGATAACGCCGGACAGGAACACAAGTACGGTGTTGACGCGAATGTCGACATTCTCGTAAAGAAGAACGCCAGTGTCAAAGCCGGTTCCCGCTTCACCCAAGGCTCGATCAACCCCAAAGAACTCCTTAGGGCTGTCTCGACCGAATCAGCGGCACTCTACATCCTAGAAGAAGTCCAGAAGGTCTACCGCGCCCAAGGCGTTGAGATCTCGGACAAGCACATCGAACCGATCATCCGCCGTGATGTTAAGACGCATCACCGTCGTGACCGAAGGCGATACCGAACTGCTTCCCGGCACCGAAGTAATCACGCGGAACGAGTTCAAGCGGAAAACAAAAAGCCTTCAAAGAAGGCAAACGTCCCGCTGTTGGCCGCCCGATCCTCTTAGGGATCACCAGGGCATCGCTTAGAAGTTGACCATTCCCTTCCCTCGGCCGCTTCCCTTCCAGGAAACGACCAGGATCCTGACCGACGCCGCCATCAAGGGCAAGACCGATGAACTGGTATGGCCTGAAAGAAAACGTCATCACTGGCGGGTCTATTCCGGCCGGTACCGGCATCCTCAGGGAAACGATGTTCGACTATGATCGTTCGAACACCTATACCGAGGAAGAAGAAACCGATTATTGATTCAATTGAAAAAGCCTTCAGGACGCATCCGCGCCTTGAAGGCTTTTCTTTCGTGTGTCTGTCATTTTGTCTCAATCATCTTTGAAGCGATATCCGACACCAATTTCGGTCAGGATATAATCATATGATTTGGGTTCGGGTTCAATCTTCTTTCGGATAGAGGCCATGAAAACCCTGAGTGACTGATAGTCATCAACGGTTCGATAACCCCAGACATGCTCATGGATGAAACTATGGGTCAATACCTTGCCTTGATGCTTGACCAACAGCTCAAGCAATTTGAACTCGATTGGTGTCAGATGGACTTCTTGGTCAGAGACCTTGACTTCGTGTCTTTCAAAATCGATGGTGAGGTCCTTGTATTCGAATGTCTCAAGGTCATTGGTATCCACAGTCGTCCGTAAGACTGCCCGGACCCGGGCAAGCACCTCACCGATGTTAAAGGGTTTGGTCACATAGTCGTTGGCCCCTGAGTCAAGCGCGTCAACCTTGTCTTTTTCGCGTCCCCGAGCGGATATCACAATGATTGGTGTCTGCCGTTCAGCGCGAATGTTCTTGATGATTCCCATCCCATCCATATCCGGAAGGCCAAGATCCAGAAGCACCAGATCGATATTTTGCTCATAGTATTGACCGAGTCCGAAGACACCTGTATCAGCACTTTTGACCTCGTAACCACTGGTCTTGAGAGCGAGCGTCAAAAACTTCAGGATGACGCGGTCATCCTCAATGATCAGAATTGTTTTGCTCATCACGCGTCTCCTTCCTCTTGGGAATTGAAAAGTCGAATGTCGCGCCACCATGGTCGTTGTTCTTCGCATGGATCTGACCGCCATGGGCCTCAACGATTGTCTTGCAGATGGAAAGGCCAAGTCCAAAGCCTCTTGAAGTATCACCGCGATGGGTATCAATGGACACATAGTCAGCGAAGACGGAAGTCACCCGGGCGGGATCAATTCCTCCGCCATCATCACTCACTTCAAAGATTGAGGCGTTCTTGGTGTCTTTGAAGGACAGTAGAATTTTTGAACCAGCGGCGGTATGACGCACAGCATTATCGACCAGATTGGTCAGCACTTGCATCAACAGCTGGGTATCTGCCTCGACATAGGCGACTTCGCTTTCATGATGAATCTCAAGAGTATGGTCGCCTAACCGGTTCTTGACACGCCGGTAAAGATCATTTAGGATGTCATCGGCGAGTTCCTGTTTGTAGTTGATCTGGAAACGGTCGGCACTGAGTCTTGTCATGTTCAAAAGATTGTCGACAAAGACACTGAGTCGGGCCGTTTCACTATTGATGTCTTGAAGCATTGCTCGTCTGGTGTTCTCATCTAGGTTGTCATAACTGTCACACATCAGGCTGGTGCCTGACTGAATGGTTGTCAAGGGGGTCCGAAGATCGTGGGAGATGCTTCTTAAAAGAGTGCTCTTGATCCGTTCCCGTTCGACTTCGAGTCTGGTCAGTTCCTGTTCATCGGACACTTTTTCGCGCTCAAGCGCGGTCAACATGTGCATGATGCCGGTTTGGATGAATTCCTTTTCCTGTTTGTTCAAGGTCCGTTCCTGACAATCAAAGAGTGCGACTCCGGCGATGCCTTTGTTGCTGGTGATCGGATAGATCACAAAGGATAGATAGGGGAATTTCGGTTCATCCTTCCCACAAATCAGCCGATAGTTGATGGCATAGGTGATCTCATTGATGAATGCTTGAGGATCGACAAACGGATCACCGATGTCAGGTGAGCCATCGTTGAAGTGAAAGAGCATTGGGGTATTCAGCACCGATTGAAGATGGCTGTGGTTGATGCTGATGATTTGTTCCTGGGTTCTCGCAAACAACAATTCCTTGCTCATCTTGTAGAGCAGTTCCATCCGTTCGGCATTTTCTGCGGAGGTCTTGATCTCCCGCTGCAAAGACGTTGACAGTGTCCCAATCATCGATGTGACAACCAAGAAGATGATCAGGGTGATGATGTAGTTGGCATCATCGATGATGAAGGTATATTTGGGTTCGGTGAAGAAAAAGTTGAAGACAAAGACCAGCATGAATGCGGTGAGAATACCAAGACTCGATGTCTTGGTCTCAAACATGACCAACATGACGGTTGCGACATAGATGAGCATGATGTTTTCCCGCCGCAAGCTGAATTGTTCGAATGCGAACGCGAGCAACGTCGAAAGGACCATGGCGATGGCGGCAAACAGGATGTCCTTCTTGCTGATGTGCGTCATTACAACACCTTCTTACCTCTGGCATCAAAGATCAGTTTGGCAATGGCAATGAAAACAACGAAGAATTCAAGACGACCGAGAAACATACCGAACGTGAATGTCCATAGCATCAATGGCGGTGTGTCAAAACCAACGATACCAATCGAGAGTCCAACGGTACCCAGGGCGGAAGCGAACTCGAAGAGCGCTTCTGTCAAAGGGTATCCATAGGCTGAGACGATGGTCGTCCCGATGATCAAAGTCAGGATGTATAGAGCGATATGGGCATTGTTTGCGAGCAGATCGTTTTGCGTGACTTCGATATCCTTGCCATATCGGGCGATGAAATCGGTATGCAGTGTCTTTTTGTTGGATAACCTGTTTCTGATGTTCCACCAGATATGTTTCAAAGACAAGGCCACCCGAAACTGCTTGATACCACCGGCGGTTGAACCAATACCACCACCGATGATCATGCATATTATAACACCAACAATGAAGAATGCGGGTAATCCATGGAAAGATGCGACCGTCTGGAAACCAGTTGTCGTGATGGCACTCATGAATTGAAAGAGTCCATGACGCAACGCTGTGCCAAACGATGATCCGGTTGCCTGTCCAAAGGAGAGCACCATCAGAGGCATCAGGAAAAGGATGAAGAACAAAAAGAGTTTGAGCTCGGCATGATGTGCGAATTTCCTCAGTTTGCCTTTGAACAACAACAGATGAAGGACAAGATTGGTCGAACCAAGAATCATCAAGGCCATCGTCACCGTCTCGATGGCAACACTGTCATAATGGCCGATGGAGGCCACCTGGGTTGAGAATCCACCGGTCGAGACGCTTGCGATGGCGTGGTTGAAGGCATCAAAGACGCTCATCCCGAAGACCGACAAAAGGGTTGTTCCCAAGATGATGTATCCAAGGTATAGGGATAGGATCAGACGGGCGGCCCGAAGAAGATTCGGAAGCAGTTTGTCATAATGGCCTTCGGCATGGTAGAGACGCATGCCATAGCGGTCAGAGACCGCGGATGTCAAAACCAAGACAAGGCCGACCCCACCAAAGAATTGCATGATGCTTCGAAAGAGAAGAAACGTTTTTGAGGTGACGGTGACATCGACCACCGTCAGGCCAGTGGTTGAAAAACCGCTAGTCGATTCAAAGACCGATTGGGTGAACCCGTAGATGCCTGTCAACATGAACGGAACGGAGGCAAACAGGATCGCCGTCACCCAGATCATCACAATCAGAATCGCATCCTGATGCCGTTCCAACCGGGCCAGGGTCTTCCCCCGGATCATGTTGTGAAGCAGATAACCGATGATGATGGCAAGCGCTCCGGGAATGATGAAATAACCAGCCTCAGATGCCTCCCCGGCATCAAAGATCACCATGATGACCGGCAACAGGACAATCAGGCCAATCATCATCATAAACAGCCCCAAATAACCAAAGATCAACCGGTAGCCTTTGATGCCGGTCTCATTCATTGTCATTGGTCCGTTTTTGGATGAATTCAACCATCATCTGGTTGTTGTCAGGGGTTGAGGTCATGACCAGTTTATCGCCAGGAAGAATGGTTGTTTCCCCGTCAGGGATGACAACCTCGGGATCTCTGTAGATACAACTGACGTTGACTGATTTGGGAAGTTCGGCATCTTTGATTTTCTTGTGGGCAATCACATAACTGTCTTCAATCACCAGTTCGGTGATCAATATCTTATCATTTTCAATCGAGATTGTTTGGATGAAGTCATCAAGAACCGATTGGTTCTTGATGCTTTCACCAATCAGATAGGTAGAACAGATCACACTGTCAACGCCAAGGCGTTTGAAGAGATCTACCCGTTTCGGGTTTCTCACGACACAGACGGTCCGTTTGACTTGAAACAATGTCTTGGCCGTCATACAAGTGACAAAATTGTCAATGTCATTTTCTGACAAGGCAATCAGAACGTCAGCACGTTCGATGGCAGCATCTTCAAGCACGAACGCTTTCGTCGGGTCGCCAAAGAGGACGGGAACCTTGTTTGATCCGCTGATGTATTTCCCAAACTCCCGGTTGGTGTTGATCATGGTCAGATTGTGCTTCTCGTGTCTGAACTTTTTGACCAGGAAATCAGCTTCATGGGTTCCGTTGGTGATCACAATATTCATGAGTGGTCTCCTTTCTTGCGCTTGCTCAGGTAATCTTCCAAAGACAGCGTGAATGGATAAATGGGGTGGATGGTTGTGTTGACCACCAAACGGCCTTTGTCAGTGTCGGAAAACCGGGCATAGATAAAAGGCACATCATAGACATGGAAACAAATCAAGGCGATAAACAAGTTGATGTTGTCATTATTGGTGACAATGACGACTTCTTTCGCTTCACGGATGAAGGCGTCATTTTCAAGAACATTCAAATCGGTGGCGTCACCAACAACGTCATAACCGGAAAATTCATCCGAGAGTTTCCTAAAGGACGTCTCGTTCTTGTCGAGGATGAGGACATCCTCATCAAGGAGCGAGAGGGTTGTCGCGATGTTCGCGCCAAGCCTTCCGGAACCGATGACGATGATCTTATTTCTTTTCATGATCCGTACCTCTGATTTCGATGGTTGTGATGGATGTGATGGAGACATACATAGGTCCGAATGTCGTATCAAGCAAGATGAACTGGTCATAGACTTTCTTGACAGTTCCAATCAATGTGACAAATCCATGGGTGTTTCGCAGTGCGACTTTGACATGTTGTCCAATCAATTCTTCCATAGGTCATACCTCCTTTGGTTCAGTCACAGTTTAGCCTAAAGCGTATAAAGAAGGGATGGTGAAGGACGTGTATCGTGTTAAGAATGTATAAAGATGCCAAGGTGAGAATATCAGATAGGAAAGAGATTGGAGACGAGATCAGTCATGCT
>JAGYLU010000031.1 GCA_018400755.1 Acholeplasmataceae bacterium | reverse complement strand
CGATCATTTTCTTGACCAGAATATCATGATCAAAGAACCATTGGTTCAACTGCTTTCTGAGCCCATCGATGTCGGTTGCTGTGACCAAGACCTTGGTCTTGTCAATCATGATGCCTTCGACAATCGGTAGCGCGTCAAGTGAGACAATCTTTTTCGCATCATCCTCATGTTCAAACTCGATCTCAAGTTCACGGATATCAGGGACTTGCTTGATGTTCTCTATTGAATCCTCAAGGAGTTTCTTGCCATCGTTGATGATGATGATCCGATCACAGATGCGCTCGACATCACCAAGAATGTGGGTTGAGAAAAAGACCGTCACTTTTCCGGCAAGCGATTGGATGATGTCCATGACTTCCTTTCGGCCAATCGGATCAAGGGCTGAGACCGGTTCATCAAGAAGCACCACCTTGGGATCATTGATCAAGGCCTGAGCAATTCCAAGCCGTTGTTTCATACCTCGTGAAAACGTCCCGATCTTCCGATTGGCGGCTTTGGTCAGATGCACAAGCTCAAGGAGTTCCTTGGTCCGTTTTTTCAAGACACTTGGTTCGACCTTGCAGAGTTTCCCTGTGTAAATTAGAAACTCTTTTGGTGTCATCCAATCATAGAAGCCTGGCACATCTGGCAAATAGCCGATGACATCACGGTGATCGCTTTTCCCAAATACCACTTCCTGACCCATGACCTCTATGGTTCCAGACGTCGGCTCGACCATACCAACAATCATTTTGAGGGTGGTTGTCTTACCAGCGCCATTGGGCCCCAAGAAGCCATAAATCGATCCTTCTGGCACGGTGAGGTCAAGATGATTTACGGCCAAAAGGCCGTCATAGTCTTTGACCAGACCACTAATCTTCACGGATGTCGACATCGTCATCTCCTCTGAACAGAAAATACGCGCTTGCACCCAGCAAACCACCAAGGGCAATGATGAGCACCCAAGTCCACTTGTTGTCAAAGCGCACCTTGTGGCGCTTAGACAAGTTGATCAAAGCGATGGCTTGCAATGAAAGCTGCAAAACCAACACTGGGGCGAGGACAGCAAGTAATCCATCTGGCATGATTTCATTCTCCTACTCTATGGTTTTTTTGACGCCGGCATGGTGGTGACCACGTTCGAGATTTTCCTCATGACGCGATCCTTTGACGGCGTGTTGTTCAATCGTTTCATCACAATCTCATTCAGTTCTTTCATCATCTCTTGCAGCTCATCATCAGAGAGATAGATTGAGCTGCTTGAGAAACCAATACTGTTCTTGATGTTTTCAAACGGATCCTCTTGTTCAAAGTAAGCTGCCATATCAGCAAGCAACGCCATCACATACTGACTGAAAAGACTCAAGAAATCCGCTTTCGACATCTTCTGGGGATCGCTTGCGATCCCTTCGATTTTTGATGTGTTGATGGCATATACTTTCTGAGTGATGCCGTTGACGATATTCTCACCAGTGACTTCAATGATCTGATGCTTCAACAATGCTTTCAAGTGTCGGTAGAGCGTCGCCTGCGCACAGTCATCACAAACACTCATCATGTCTTTGGTCGTGGCTTGTCCCTTAAGACTTAGTTCCTGAATAATCTTGATTCTGATGGGATGCATCATCGCCTGTATGAACTCTTCTTTCATGGCAGTGCCTCCTTGTTCGACTTTGACAAACGTTATCATCTATGCTTATGTTATCACTATTGATAACGTTTGTCAATCTTTTTCCTTCTCATGTTTTCTATCCATCATTTTGACCCTTTGTCTCAGGACATCCTGATGATGAACACATGTCAACAGTGCCATTGACCTTCAAAAAAAACACTCAAAGGAGTGTTTCTATCAATGATCCTTGGTCTCAAGATGAGACAATCATCAAACATCGTACCCATCATCTTTCAATCCTTCAACCAACTGATCAAACGCTTGATCATAATCATCATCAAGGTCAATGATCCGGATATCACAATCGAGCGTCTCTAGGATCTTCAGTTCAAGTGCTTTCCGGGTCTTGAAATAAGTCATCGCCCCATGATTCCCGGTGAATCCGAGTGTTTGTCCATATCGAGATTTCTCAATGTAGGCTTTGACCAGATCAAACCAGTCCCGATAAAGCGAAGGGTCATCAGTCACCCGTTCTTTGGCGACAAAGTTGATGCGACTCTCGACATCCCGCTGATTGATATAGATCACAACCGGCTTGATCGGGTGGATGGCCTCGAGCAGATCTTTGAAGTAGCGGACCATCTCATCAAAGTTGACATTGTGCGTTAGAATCAGCTCGTTGATGTGGTTTTGCAAAAAGATGCACTCAAACACATAGGTTGATGCCTGATCATAAGACTTTGAGAAGTGATCCCATAATTCAAGGTGCTCACGCTTGAACTGATTGAGGTCATTTGTCCGGTAGATCTCAAAGGTTTCAAAGACATCATAAAAATCTGTATAATGTCTTGGAACCTTGATTTTCGTATACGCTGTGACGACCTTTTCTTGATACTTTTTTGACATGTCAAGGATTTGATCCTTCACATCAACATACCTTTCGCAAAGATCCTCAAAAGTCTGTTGATCAGTAATCGAACACCACGCCAGATCAATGGGATGCAAGTCACCTTCATTCAAGCGTATGACGCTTTGATGATGTCCCTTCAAGCGCATCTCAAGACGCTTTGAAAAGGTTGTCTTCCCGCTTCCGGGAAGACCTTCAATGATATAAACATGACCCATATTGCGCCGCCCTTCCTATGAAATCTTGAAACCCTTGAATGATTCCTCCAAGATGGCGTAATGATAAGAATTCACCCACCTTGGTTGGCCTTTGTCGTCATATTTGAAATAGACATTCTTCATCATCGATCCTTCCCGTCTCATGTTCAATCGCTCGAGAAGTTGCCACGACCGGACATTATCCTGATCACAAGACGCGACAATCCGGTGCAAACCCAACTCCAAAAAGCCATGACTCAGGATGGCAAGACACGCCTCTGTCGCGTATCCTTTCTTCTGATATGCCGGATGAAAAACGAATCCAAGGGTATATGTCTTTAGTCTTGGCGGCCCTTCTGGTGCGAAATAGAGGTTTCCAATCAATTGGTCATCCCCTTTGAGGCATACGGCGAAGAAAAACGTTGGTTGATCCCATATACGAGCGCTTCTTCTCACGGCTTCATCATAGGTCATGGTTCCATAAGGTTCAGCACCTTGGGAAGTGAGAGCATACGAAAAAGAGCTTCGGCGTCCTCTTCTATAAACCGTCTCGAGTGAAGACCTTTTCGTTTCGATGTTCATGACATACCTCCAAAAGATGTTCTGTTTTCTTCGATGTCATTTTATCATAGGATCACTTGTCTTGGTGGGTTTCAGTAGCGCTATCCAAATAAAAAAATGACTGACGCCAGACAAATGGACGTCAGTCACGCATCTACGAACACTAAAATCAAAGAACCGCTAGAATCATAGGAAAATCAAACTGAAGAGGACACCAAGCACACCCAATCCAGCCAAAACAGCCAGTGTTTTCTTTGGCATCTCGCCGTTGTTGCTCATCGCTTTACCAAACATACCAAAGACAAGCGGATGGATCAGAAAGGGCATTGCGAAGATAAAGTTGATGAGGCCGACCGAACTGACAGCCGGATTGACACTTTCGAACATGCCACCCTGGATGGCGGCAAACAATCCGAAGTGTGAAATCGCGCTACTGTTGGCCATCGCCGCATTCTCAAGACCCATACCGGCGAAATGAAGCATCGAAAATCCTCCGAAAACCGCAACCAATTGCCAACCGATTGAAAAGAGAATCAAACCTTTGATCTCAGCCTTTTCCTCGCCTTCAGCTCCACGCAACGTCTTAAGCGACCAATAGGTGAGCCCAATGCCTAGTAAGACAACAAGCAACGCCGGAATCACCAGAAGTGCGCCTCTGGTGACACTGATGGCCAGAATCGTAAAGACGAAGAGGTGACCAAAAAACGGAATATTGATCATGATCGGTGCCCGGTCTTTGGCAACCTCACCGATGTCACCGGCTGTACAAGCACCAGTCAAACCACTGTGTGAGAGGCTTCCGGCCATACCGGGGGCGAGAATATCGACATGATTCGACTTCCCGACAAAGACGATCAACGCAATCCCTACAAACATCCAGAACAGCTGACCGAAGAATCCATATGCCATGACTTGCATCATGCCACCAAGCGTGAACGCCTCAAGCAGTCTCGTGCCCCCAACAATGAACACGCCTGCCAAGACCATCGGAATCCCCCCAAAGAGCAATGCTCTCATTGTCGGACCCGGACGCCAATCACTGAAGACCATTCCCAAACCGCTTGATAACAACATCGCGAAGAAAATCTGGGGCAAAGCGATGAGCGGATTGATCGCTGTGGCGATCACATTACCGACCACAAGAATGCCCAATATGGCAATCAGTTCGATGATCCCGCGGTTCAGATAATGTCTTTTGTCATCGATTTTGGCCTTGCTGTCAATCAAGATGATTGAGACAGCAATCCCAAAGAATGCAAGCAGCGGACTGAACTGATCAAGCTGGCTTCCACTCGGATAGATAATCCGGTAAAGCGAGATGATCGCAATCAGAATGAAGAATGCCCTGGTCAAGAAAATCAATTGGGTGCCTTTGGTTCCAAGAATGACTTCTTCATCATTCAAGACAACGTCATCAGCTTTGGGCGTCTTGGGACGCCAAAAGGTGTTTCTAAGCTTTTGACCGCCAACGAAAAACGTCACAATCAACGCAATGATCGTTGTCGCCCCAGTCAATCCGACCACTGGAAACTCAGCAAGCCCAGGTGTCGCCAGTCCGCTGATTTCCAGGACCATGCCAAGGGTCAATCCGAAGATGACGATGATCAGAATCGGTGAATACTTTGTCCCGGCGACCACAGAACGCGCGATCAACACGACAACCAACAACATGGCAAGTGTCAGGATCAAGTGACTGAAAATCTCCAAAATTCCGTAATTCATTGATATCCTCCAATTATTTTTAATAGAAAAAGGGTGTCAAAAAAATGGCATCCTTCATCCCGCATATCCTTGAAATCAGGATATGTCTTAGGATTTCATTATAGCATAGGTCCCCGGCATTGAACCCTTTGATATTAAAACTTTTTGAGTTGGGTAGCGGATCAACTACAGATGTGTCCAAACCTTGAAACGCCTGATCAAGAGCGCTTTTCTACCCCAAATGAAGCAATATGACCCTTTGGTTAAGCCACCAACAAGCAAGATGTGATATAATTTTGATGTTGATGACGCTGGCGATGGATCAACCTGACTGTCTATGCCTCAACCCTGACACTAAAAAGAGCTGAGACAATCCAGGTCTTCTATCATCTGACAATACAGTATCAGTAAGGAGATGACCTGAATGTTTCTTGCGATGACATCGTTAGAGATTTTAACGTTCAATTTGTTTCACACCCACGTGCTGGCAAAAAAGAAATATTCAGATCTCACAGTATTGATCGTTCTCTTTTCATACACAGCCGCATTACTTGCTGTGTTCTTGATTTTTGATATTCAGCCAGCATCCTCAATCAGATCAATGTTGCTTGGGGCGACATACTTTTTCCCGTTGTACTTTTTGTACAAAATCACCATCCAAAGACTCTTCACGCTCATGTTCTATACCTGGACTTACACCCTTCTCATCAACTCATTCTCTTTTGGTGTTGTTCACCTGTTCAATGTCCAAGATGTTGACATGTTTGTATGTTTCATCCAAACCATCTTGCTGCTCATGTCATTGAGGTTCATCATCCGCTTCTCAACCAAAAAGTTCAAAGATGTCCTTGAGAAAGCCAATTCATCCAATCAATACCATTTGATGCTTCTTGGGATTGCGATCCTATTGATCAGTGCGGGTATCAGATACTATATTTCCCCTGACAAAGCCATCTTCTTGATCATGGTTTTCTTGATGATGGTCATTGGGATCACCTCATACGCCCTACTTCATGCGATTGTCCAATCCAACCTCAGCCTGTCATCAGCAAAGTCAATCGCCTCAACAGATGCGCTTACCGGCATCAACAACCAATATGCCTTGTACAATGACCTAAATGAACTCAATCAAAAGAATGACCCTTATCTGCTGTTGTTCTTGGATCTTGATGACTTCAAGGATGTCAATGACACATGTGATCACAGCATGGGTGATCAATATCTCAAACACTTCGCTGGCTTGATGACCAATGCCCTCGATGCTTTTGGAAGCGTCTATCGCTATGCCGGTGATGAATTCATCTGTCTGGTGACAACATCGTTGGAGTCCTTCGATCTCACCCATTTCAGAGATCTCATCACCCAAGGGATGAATGAATCATTTCAGTTTAGAGGTGTCAGTATCGGCGTTGCCAGATATCCCGCTCACGGCAAAGATGCAAATAGCCTGATCAATCATGCCGATCAGGCGATGTATGATGAGAAAAGACTAAAAATAACAACATCATGAATCTGATATCAATATCGGAGCATGACCCAATAAGAAAAGGGCAAATCCGAGGTTCATCGCCTTGGAACTGCCCTTTTTATATATTATGTTTCTCTAAAATTCTTGTGCTTCAGACGTCAAATCAAGCCATTGACTTTATATGATGGATATCATATCCCTCATTGATGGGCTGCATTCATCTCACAAGGTGGGTTTGTTCAATCATGCCTTCCCTTTGTAGATCGAAAACATGCCAAGACCAACACCAACGATTGAGAACAGTGCTGCCAAAATCGGTCCTAGTCCCATGGTCCATTCAACATCGATTTCGGTCACCGTGTCCAACAATGTGACGGTCACAGTCGTCAATTCCGGGATCATGACCAACAAGATGATTGACGCGATGAAGAAAATGGTTGATACCATGAATCCTTTGGTCATGAACAATGGGATCAGTGATCCCACAAACGGTAACACAAATGCCAGCAGCACCAACGGATTGAATGCGATTTCACCGCTTGCCCACGTGCCCAAACTGGCAAATTCCTTACCAAATCCGATTTCTAGACCCGTGTAAGAGGTCTCTGTGTCCTTCAAAACCAAAGCTGGCAATAAGATCATCACAAGTGCGAAAAATCCGATGACCACGTTTAATGGTTTGAGGTGGCCATTTTGTTGTTTTTTCATGATTCACCTTCGGGTGAAAAAAGATATGATCGCAATCAACAAGGCCGCACCGCCAATTGAAACCAGCACACCTGCAAATGAGAACACATCAAAACTTCCAAATCCAAGGATACCCATCAGCCACATACCGAGGGCTAGTCCAATCAACCCGACGATGATGTTGGCAAAGCCCCCATCGCCGGTTTGTTCCACTTAAAGACACTCGCTGCCCAACCGACAGCCGCACCAAACTGAACCATAGTAGTATAACCATTGTTTTCCTCCATATCAATGTCTCTTCCACTCTGGAAGCATGACATCATTGTGATCTTCCTGTGTTGTCTTAGAATGAGCGGTTTCTTATACATGATCTATCTCTTTCGAACCAGCTCGAGAAATCATCGAATCCTATTCACAATGGCTTGTCTTGTCACCGTCGCGGCATCAAGTGACACACTGGTACGTACCAGATCATGCCTGTGATTGTCGATCCTGTGTTCATACTGACATTGGTCATCGAAATGATGGCCACCATTAACATGCGCGCCGACACCAATAGCCCTGTATCTGCGGCCACCAATACACATTCTTGGCTTGTACGCCGCAATCGAAATGACTTCAGTGTTCGCAACCATCGTCATTGTTCCAGCGTCGAAGATGAAGACATCATTTGCGTCACAAAGTGACATCGGTATTGATCAAGACATCATTGCTCCTTATAGACGCCACCGGTCAGTGTCTGACCACTCAGATTACCGGTATGAAGCTCGGTATAATCAGCGGATCTGCTAAGGCCATCCTGATAAGCGGTCATCATATCAGCAACCGCACCGGTCAGAATCGTCGGTGTATCTCCTTGATAGTCGGCTGCATAGATGTCCCCAGTGACCATCGATGATGTCGAAAATGCGTTTCCGGCATCCATGATCAAACCAAATCCGGTGATGTAGGATGCTGATACGGGACTGACTCCGATATCTCCGATAATGGATGTTGTCCCAATGGCGGAAATCCCCGTCTTGGACAAAATGGCAAATCCAGTCGCTGATCCCAACTCGATGTGTTCGACAATTTTGATGCCTGGTTGCTTGCTTTCCTCAAAAGTCGTGGTGGCAAGCGTCAGGGCTGTCATCGCCTCATTGATTTCTGCATCTAGATAGAGGGCAAGCGCAAGGGTGTCCTGAGCCGTTTCCTATGGCTGCCAAGAGGCATCACTTTAATAAGGAGCCAATACCCATTGCACGCCTGAGACAAATGATTCGGCGTCCAATCCAACCATCGTTTCATCGCTGTTCTGATTGGCATCCGCGATCAAAGCGACCAACGGTGCTGTGTTGTCAGTGACTTGATTGGAAATGGTGATCAGAAACTCGTCACTGATGGTCTCATCACTTTGCGCGACCGCTTTGGCTGTCACTGTCCCGTTTGAGACAGCCGTCACCAATCCGTTTTGATCAATGGTCGCAGATCCTGTGCCATCGGTCACAGACCACGCCACAAGCCCTAGGGCAGCATCAGCTGGGACAATGATGACCCTAAGTTGCAATGTGCCCTGATGTGTATCGATAATCACGATATCGCGGGTCGCCACGACCGTGATTCCTGTAAGCGAAACAGTCGACGGTTCGTCTTCCTTGCATCCCATCACCGTGAACAACAAACCGGTGATCAGGATGAACGTCAACCCTTTCAAAATCATATTTTTCTTAAGAAATCTCATTTCATCAAACTCCTTTGAAACATGAATGAAAATTTTTCAGCAAACATGTTCATCTTCACTATACCATGCCTGTGACCCTTTGAAACATCGGTGCCTAACATGTGTTTTTTCACTTATTTTATAGAGCACTTGTATCGTTTGCTTTGAACCAGTCAAATGACTTCAAAAGAAGATTCCAATGGGCGTCTCAAAAACTGATCGGCCGGTCAAAGCAAAAAACCCCATCCAAAAGGATGGGGCTTATCCATCACCGCCTCTAGGCGTTGTCTTGTTTTGTTGTCAGAATCTTGTAGGTTACCTTAGGACCACGGATGTCAATGTTTTTCCCGGGACTGTCTTTGTCACCAAAGTCCCTGCGTCATCCTCAAAGGTCACGGTCGCCTCACCATCTGATGCATTCCACAGGACCGCCCGGTAAGTACCGCTGGCATCCTTGTAAAACGATGAGGTCACACGCGGATGAAGATGCATATGAAAGGCATCGCTTCTCATCCCATATGTGGAAAGGGTGTTCAAGAGATAATAGGTTTGGGGCAAGTCATCAGGATAGTCATCTCCTAGGATCAGGGATGCCTGAAACTGTCCCAAGGCCGCCGTTGGGTCTAGGAATGCGGCGATGCTCCACATCTGGGCATACCAGGTGTCAATCACACCGCCTTTGGCATCAAGATACATCTGATAGATCGAACTGAGACGAACTTTGTCAGTTGCTGTGAGCGCATACCCTGAGAGATACTCGCCGTTTGGAAGCCACTGGATGCCATAGATGAAGGTCGGATTGGGTCCAAACCAGGTGGCGTAATCATATTTTCCACCCCAGACGATGCCGGCCACGGACGCATAGTCGGAATAAGCCTCGGGAAAAATGTTTTCCTCATAATCAAACATATAGGTCTTGGCAAAGTTGAACTCATGGACAAATCCGTAGATGGCCGCGTCCCTAAGGTCTTCATCACCTGTTTCCAATGCCCAAAGATAACCGGCAACCCACGCATGGATGGCCTCACTTGAAGACTCGATGTTATTGCCTTCGGCGAACGTTCCAAACCCGTGGGCCCATGTATGTCCGGCCCAGGGATCAAAGGATCTGAGATAGGAGAAATCGTAATCGTCCTTTTCAGGATAGAGATAATCATGCAACAGCATCGTGACCATGTCCCCATAGTCCGCTTTGAAGTCATCATCGTGCATGGAAAGGATCGCTGCCGCATAGACCAGATACCCGTAGGTGAACCGGTGATCCGAGAGTTCTCCTGCGGTATTGAAGTCGTTGGTCGCGTCATAAAGCGTCCCCCATGCCTCATTGTAATAAAAATAGCGGTCATCGGTGGGACCTTCATAGGTCAGCCAGTCCGAGATGAGGTGTTTGAGTTTCGAAGCAAAACTTGATGCCAAGGCATCATCACCAATCTGATCGGCGATGATGAGTCCCTGAGATAACGGATACAACGCTTTCCCGTTCCAGTAAGGGCCCGGGTCATTGAAGAAATTCGATGTGTCATCACGCCTGGTATTCTGATCAAGACCGGCAAGGTAGGTGGCCATCCGGGTGGGATCAAGAACATGGTCAGGTGGTAAGGCCATGGCTGGGACCAACCCTTGAAATGAGAGTTCGGTCTGGAAGGCATGACCCAACATCAGTCTGAGCTCACCCCGAACGGTCCTGAAGGTGTAAGGTAGCGTCTCTGCCGTGCTGTTTTGATAGTGGTGCGGCATGAGAAACTGAACCGGGTCGCTTGAACGATTCAAATTGAGCGACTGACTGGCCATCCGGTAAGTCGAAAGCACTGCAGACGTCTTTTCATCCACGACATAAGACACATCGGAATCAATGGTCTTGACATAGGCATGTTCATGATAGAACGCGGCCTCTTCGAGTCCATTGATCGCCGCGATCGACAACGTGTTACCCTCATTCAGTGCCATATCCACGCGGTTGATAAGCGACTGGGGATGGCCTGATGAAGAGAAATCAAAGGTTGAGAGTTCAGGCGCGCTGATGACAAAATAACGATCATCATAAAACGGTTGACCGACCTGGGCAGGTGGATATGTGTCATATCCGACGTGCTTTCTGATCAGCTTCACGACCAGCCCGTCACCGATATACTGACTGTCATTGATGGGCGTGCCATCAATGGTGTAGTAGGCATAACCATCGACTCCGCCAGAAGGAAACACCAGATGCGGGCTTGTCTTGTTCATGACATCGGCGAACACATAAGGTGATCCTTGGGCCAAGGTGAGGACCATATGGTCTTTTTGATCACCAGGGTTGCGCATCGCGACCCGCACATCGCTATCGCCATAACCAATGACATGGGTCGTATATGAGGCATTCAGATCGGAACTCCAAAGAAACATGTCCGGAAGCGCCAAAGAGAAATTGGCGATGGTGTGATAACCATCCGGGTTCCAGTGCTGGATGAATCCGGCCCCAGGGTTCGTGATCTCAACGCCTTGTCCTTGAAAAGAGGCCCGCAAGGGATTGGTATAAAGGCCGTTGCCAGCACCGCGGTTGGCGACCAACAGTGATGTCCACCAACTGTTTGATGGGACTGCTTGTCCAAGCAAGTCGGGGTTCATGAACGAAGGATTCACCGGATGGGTCATGTCAGATGCCGTGCCACTGCGGTAAACGCCCTCACCAAGCGACTGAAAGGGTTCAGTGATGGTTTGTCTAGAGGCCAGTTCTCTGATGATCGGTGATTCCGTGATGGTGATTGTCCTGGTCTCATTCAAGGTCTTTCCGGCATAGGATAGGCTGTAGTGAAGGTCATAGCTTCCCAATGTTCCATATTGGACTTGCCCTTCGACGGTCAAGAGATGGTTGATGCTCTTGCCGTGTTCATCGGTGATCAAAACATCCTTCAACGGGTCAACGTAGAGCCCTCTTGGTGATGACATATCCTCTAGCCCGATGATATCCTTGATATCCGGTATCACCACATCATCTGGATCCTTGTCTTTGTCCCGACATGAGACCATCAAGCCAAGGCTCGCGATCAATATGATCAGAATCATCCATTTTCTAGGCATCATTTCTCTCCTTTTTGGTTGAAGCATGAACACACTGCCATTGATTAAAGAGACAAGGCGTCCTGGTGTCTGGTCAAACCCGATCGTCCTTGTCTCCATGAAAGTCTTATGTTTCAATGCTCTGATGAATCACTTTTCAGATATCTTCTGATCAATTGATCATAACGTCTGTCAAAATCCTCATCAATCACCCTTGCCTCAGGGTGTGTGTCATAATGCGGACCACTTTGGAGACCACCATCCTGATAAGAGGTCATCATCTCTTCAAAGGGAACAACCTGCGGATTTTACTGTTGTCAAAGGTGACACTGTCTTTCATATCACCCAGTGGTCCCGCAAATTCCTCAAAGTCCTTGATGACCTCTTACGTCGGAATCAAGATGACCTTGGAGGTCACGCCAAGGGCCTCCTCGAGCATCTGGTGTACCTCACGCCAACGAACCACCTGATCAGAGGTCAGATGATAAGCCTGATGATAGGTTTTGGGGTTTCCCAAAACCCCTATGAAAGGCCTCGCAAAGTCCTCGTTGTAGGTCAGTGTCCACAAGGATTCCCCTTGGTCACACAAAATGACAGGTTTTCCTAGTTTCATCCGGTTGAGCAAGGTATAAGGATGACGCCAACTGTTCAACTGTGAGACCACCGACCTCTCATCATACGTGTGGGATGGTCTGATGATGGTGACCGCAAAATCCGATGTGCTTTGGCTCATCAGATAACGTTCACACGCCTCTTTGTTCTGACTGTATCGCCAATAGGGATTCCCAAGTGGTGTCTCATCTTCCTTGATTGGGATGGTTTTGACCGGTTTCTGATAACTTGAGGCACTGCTGATAAAGACATACTGGTCGGTCAGTCCTTTGAACAGACGGACATCTCTTCTGGCCTGGTCCTCGGTAAAGACAATCCAATTGACCACGGCATCAAAATGCTTGCCTTCAAGCAGGCTTTTGACGCCTTCCTCATCATTGATATCACAATGGATCCGTCGGACTTCTGATCCAAAATCATCCTTGTGTGTGCCCCGGTTGAGCAGGGTGAGATCAATGCCTTGATCAATCGCCTGTCTGGTGACAGCACTGCTGATCAGTCCGGTCCCACCGACAAACAACACTTTCTTGGGGTTTGTCATATCATGTCTCATCCTTCAGGCTCTGATAGAGTTCTTGGATCTTTTCCATCATTTCGGGAATCTGGATGTGCTGTGGACATTGGGTCATACACTCACCACAGGCCACACAAAGACTCGGCCTTTGATCCAATGCCAACTTCTCATAACGATAGATGAATGCCCCTTTGTTCTTCGTGATCTTGTAGTTGTTATAGATCTCCAGGACAGCCGGGATATCAATCCCGACCGGACATGGCATACAGTATTTGCATTTCGTACACGGGACGGTGTTCTTATCCATGAAGACCTTCAAAGCTTCATCAATGACTTTCTGTTCCTCACCTGTGATCGGCTTGAAATCTGTCATCGTCTTGATGTTGTCCTCGGTCTGCATGAGATCGGACATACCGCTTAAGACGGTCAGGACATTGTCTTTGGAGGCGGCGTAACGGATCGCCCAGGAGGCGATGCTGTGATCCTTGTCATAAGCTTTGAAGATGTCTTGGGATTCCGTGCAAAGCGAGGCCAGAAGCCCACCACGTACCGGTTCCATGACGATGACGGGAACACCGTGATCCTTGATGATCTGATACTGTGTTTTCGCATCCTGAAACGTCCAATCCAGGTAATTCAGCTGGATTTGGACAAAATCCCAATCAAACATATGAATGATCTTCTCAAGGATTTCCGGCGTATCATGGAAAGAAAATCCAAGATGTCTGATCTTCCCTTCAGCCTTCATCTCATAGAGAAAATCCATCACCCCAGGTATCTCATAGGCTTTGATGTGTTGTCTGTTCAAAGCGTGGGCAAGATAATAATCGAAGTAGTCCACCTGACACTTCTCAAGCTGTTCCTCAAAGATTCTCTTGGCATCCTCTTTGGACTCGATCATCCAGGAAGGCATCTTGTCAGCGAGATAAAATGACTCTCGTGGATACTTCTTCAAGGCTTTGCCGATAAAGCGTTCAGAGGTCTTGTTGTGATAGGGATATGCGGTATCGAAGTAATTGATCCCGTGAGCGTAAGCGACATCCACCATCTTCTCTGCCGCACCCTCATCGATATCGGGTTTTTCAGGGTCAAGCACTGGAAATCTCATACATCCGAACCCCAGCAAAGAAGGGTTTTGATCGATCCCTTTAAAGGCTTTTTGTTTCCGGTCGACGCGTTTGTCCATCGTGATCACCTCAGCTTAAGTATACAGGAATTCAAACAAAATCGAAAGAGGATGACATGAGATGGACACATAAGCAGGTTTGAAAGCCTTCTGATTGACACAGACTATGATAAGATGACCCTAGACATGAAAGGTGTGTGACTATGAAAGATAAAAACAAGGACGACCATCAACTGAGTCGTTTGGGCTTTGGGGGCTGGCAGCTAGGCAATGCTGATTTTTGGGGTGAGATGTCGCTATCTGAGGGTGTCGACCTTGTCAAAGAGGCGATCAAAGAAGGCATCCGATTCTTTGATACCGCCCCCGGCTATGCCAACGGGATGAGCGAGACCATCATCGGTCTGGCGACCCGTGATGTCAGACAATCTGTCATCATCAACACCAAGTTCGGTCATACGGCGGATGGGAAGACCGATTTTTCAGTATCTTCGATCAGAAGAGAGATCCAAGCGAGTCTGGGCCGTCTTCAGACCGACTATCTTGACAGCATCCTCCTTCACAACCCCTCCCATGAGATCCTAAAGGGTGAAACCAAGCACTTCGATGAATTGAACACCTTGAAGGAAGAAGGTTTGATTCGTGCTTACGGGGTCAGCATCGATACTTACGATGAGCTTGAGATGGTCTTGGACCATCTTCGTATCGATACTGTTGAGATCTTGTTCAACATCTTCTTCCAAAAGCCAGCCGGTCTCTTCAAACGGGCTCATGAACAAGGCATCACACTGATCGTCAAAGTACCCCTTGATTCCGGATGGCTGACCGGGAAATATGACCAGCATTCAACCTTTGAGGGCATTCGCTCAAGATGGACAAAAGAAGTGATTGAGCGCCGTGCCTCGCTTGTCGGTGACCTCAAAGCCCTGACTGGTGAAGACGCATTGACCAAGTTCGCGATCAGCTTCATCTTGAGTCATCCTGAGGTTGATTACGTCATACCTGGCATCAAAAGCAAGAAGCAACTCTTTGACCACGTCAAAAACGTCCAAAGTCATTTGTCTCTCGACCTCAAGAAGGCGTTCATCCGTCTCTATGAAGAAAAGATTGCTGCCGATCCTCTTCCTTGGTAAAAAAAACGGTAAACATCATGGACATCGTTTCCCCAATCGTGTAGAATAAAAGCAATGTGCAAACCGAAGATGATCAGACACCACTATCTTGGTTCATAAACACTTTCAAGGGTGTCTTCTTTCGATGCTTGCCAATCATTTGGACGCAAGGTGAATGGGATGAGACACAACAACAAGACAACCTATATGTTCGTGGGGATCGTGTTCTTGGTGACATGGGGAATCTGGTCTGTTGCCTGGCTTGAAAACGACATCAACACTGGCGTACTGGTCACGATCGGCACTTTTGTTCCCTCTGGTATCGGATTGATGATTGAACTGATCCGATCAAGGTCTTCGATCAAAGATCATATAATGTCCGCGGTATCAATGAACATGAGCGCCAAAACCTACGGTCTCATTTTCTTCACACTACCGATTGCGATGCTTCTATCCGTTGCCATCATGCACGTATCGGGCATGGCCTTACCCGATGTCTCTTTTACGTTGCTTGAGTTTCCAATTGTGTTTGTTGTCATCCTCGTGACGATGGGACCTCTTGGTGAGGAGTTCGGATGGCGGGGACTTCTGTTGCCAGCGTTACTCAAAAAACATCATGTCCTAGGATCAAGTATCATCACTGGTCTGATCTGGAGTTTATGGCACTTTCCATTGTTTTGGATGGATGGTGCGCTTCAAAAACAATTCACAGACATCTACGGGATCGGTCTCGCCTTGGTGGGTTATACGTTTTATACCCTGTTGATCTCGGTTCTGATCACTGTGATTTACAAAAAAAGCGATCACCGCCTGTCCTCAAGTATCCTGATTCATACGGTTGCCAACATGACCATTGGTGTCATGCCTTTGGTCTTTCGTCCTCAAGGCGCGCTGATCTACCTTTCCTTGATGAGTCTGGCAATCGCTTTGATCTATCGCTCTTATAAAAAAAGTAGAACAATGACCACTCAAACACCCGAAAGGATTTGAACTTATGAACTCATTTGGCATCAAGAACAAACAAAAGATAATGATTCTGACACTCCTGATTGCCCTCATGGCAACCATTGTCTCTCTCGTGGGGCTTTGCTCCTCAAGAGATTGGGGAAGCACATTGATCACCACCATCTATGGCGATGTGGTCAAGACCTATGGCATCGGACTTTATTTCCGTGACTCAGTCAGTGTTGCCGCACAAGGTTTGGCTGCTGATCTGATCACCTTGGTCATAGGTGTTCCCTTGCTCATCACTTCTGTTGTCCATATGATCAAAGGGTCTTTCAAAGCGCATCTGGTCTTGCTGGGAACCATCGGATATGTCCTCTACACTTATACGTCTTATGTTTTCCTATGGATGTATAATCCACTCTTCATCATGTATGTCGCCCTTATGTCAATGAGTCTGTTCGCACTGATTCTTCTGATGATGAGTGTCTCGGTCGAGTCCATCAAAGATCGCTTCAAAGAGACGCTTCCCGTTCGCTTTATCGCAATCTACCAGATTGTGATTGGCGCTATGATCGGTTTGTTATGGCTCGGTAAGATTGCACCTACGCTCACTGATGGAGCCGCCCCGGAAGGCATTGAGCACTACACAACGCTTGTCATCCAAGGGTTGGATTTGGGTATTGTGGTTCCCGTTGCCATTCTCTCGGGCATGCTTTTGCTCAAAGGCCGTCCGATGGGTTATCTGTTGACTTCATTGGTGGCCGTCAAAGGATTCACTATGCTTTTGGCGATCAGTGCGATGATTGTCAATCAACTTATGAATGGTGTCGAGGTCAGCCTGGTTGAACTGGTCTTGTTTCCGGTTTTCAATGTGTTTGCCATCATCGTGTTCATCATGTTCATACGCCATGTCAAATCCGAGACAGACACATCACATTCACGTTTGGTCAACACATAACACGTATTTGCGTCAACTGATTGGTTTTTTAAGACAGTCGTCAAATCAGACATTGGTCGAACCGGGTTTCATACACCTGACATCAGGATTGGTGAATCACTCAAGGTGAGTCTCTGGTTGGCCGGAAATGGAGAACATGATGAAAATCATCATCGCTGAAGCCCTCTCGTTTGTTGAACATGATGGAAAGAGATTGCTTCATGCCAGAAAGCTCAACAGACAAGATTTCAAATATCAGGCCATCATGTCATTGTTCGCCAATCGACAGATCGCTTTTTTCCTGACTATTGGACAGGCCTTGAATCATAAGCTGAACAAAGAGACCCCTTTGGTCTTCGTGACTGACTGGAGTGACCCCACGGAGATGGTCGGTTTGCTTTTGGAAGACGGTCACGATCAGATTGCTTATCCTGATCTGGGCTTCTTGGCCTTTTATACTGATTGGGATGACTTGGCAAAAAGCGGCATCGAACGCATTTTTTCGCACGAATTCTCTCATCTTTGGCTTCACGCCTTGGGATTTGACTTCTCATTATCGAAAGCAAACACATTTCACACAATCACCTCGGTGACAGATCAGTATATGGCTTTCTCAGAAGGGTTCGCCGAACATTTGGAAATCATCGCCGATGGCTTGATCGAACAAAAAGACTCCTATGAACTCTACGATCATGGACTTGATATTGGTGCTTGGATCAGTTACCGCGATCAGGCCCTCAGAAGGCACGCCGTCAACAACAACCGTTTCGTCTATGAGACGTATCCGCCCTGTGTGGCTGAATTCAGCAGTTATGACACCCTTCATCTTGCCCATATCACATCAAGCGCATTCAATCCGGAAAAGATCAAGAATGCATCTCAGATGCTCGCCTCGGAAGGTGTTGTATCAAGCTTTTTTATCCATTTCTATCGTCATGATCTTTTCAAGAATCAAATGATGGATCCTCTGTTCTACACGTCATTCAATCAAAACATCGACAAGATCGATCCTGTCACCAACCACTACTTGAAAATTCTTGATGTCCTATCAAGAATCAATATGCAAAGTGAGACACTTCTGATTGATTTTGTCATCCGCTATGCTGAGATTCATCCCGGTGAGGCCAACACCTTGTTCAAACTCTTTCTCGACATGACCTACTATGCGACGGTTGATCCCAACCACCGCGTCATGTTTCAAGATCTATACCGTGTGGGTCGCCTGGGAAATCCGACAGATTTCAAAGCGCATCTCATCAATGTCAGAGCACAAAAAGAACGACTCCAAGATGACGTCATAGCTCATCCGAACTCACTCAAGAGTGGACTCTATCCCGTCCTTTGGACTGAAGGAGATCAATCCATCACGCCCATCCCTTGGGCACCTGACCGGTATCGATATATCTTTGACTTGAATACAGCGAGTGCCATTGATCTCATGTCAATCAACGGGATTGATCTTCAAAAAGCCCAAAAGCTGATTGAAATCCGGGAAAAGCAGAAAGGATTCAAATCCTTAGCCGATTTTGACACGCACCTGAAGAATATGAAATTGAGTAACTAAAGATTGGAATCAATGGGTCTCAATACAGTGAGCGTGACCGACCTCTATTCATGACACATACTTTTTGATTGCCGGTATTGGCTCCAAAACCATAACGGAAAAGCCATAAAGACTGTGATCAGTCCCATCAATATGTCATATCTTCCAAATGGCAGGCTATCTCTGATCATCGCATAACCGGTTACAAAAAAGGTCTCTTTGTAATAAGCAAACACAAGCCAATCCAAGATGGCTGAGCCCCTTGAGACAAATGTCGAGAGCATGTAGGCATAGCATGATGCAACCAGGATGAACCGATTCGAATCCGCCTGATACAACGCTTTGACGTACCCAAAAACCGTTGTCGCATTGGTTTCGACCGTGTCGTATGCGCGGTAACAACGGGCGGCGATCACGATACTGATCAAATATAGGATATTGATGGGGATCATCCATATGGCATAGGCCGAATATGCCAAAGGATTGCCTTCATCGACAAGATGCCCATACATGCCCAAATATCTGATGGTCAGAAAAAGATCCATCAGCAATAACACGAAAGCGATCGAAAGCATCCGAAACGGACTTCTCATAACAAAACCTCATTCCTTTTCCTGACAAACCAGTCAATCCAACGCTTGCCCATAAGAAGAAAGCAAATGTAGATAAACGCACAGACCCCTGGCATGATCACTAAGTTTCCTCATATCTGATCATGGCGATGAACAGATCGACAAGGTTGGGATCAAATTGCGTTCCT
>JAGYLU010000030.1 GCA_018400755.1 Acholeplasmataceae bacterium | reverse complement strand
GCCCCTTTGCCATATATCTTATAAAATAAGACAATTCGCTGTTGATTTACGTATATTATACATCTTAATGAAAATATTGCAATGTCTTTTTCATGATTTACATTTGGGGCAATGGGATGCGATCCGGTCCCTATCGAATGTAAGCGTTCCCATGATGATGCCGTCATAAAGCGATTTCAAGTCGTTGATATCCTATCAATGAAGACACCGATTGGGTCACCATGCGAATATTCGTCATGATGGTCATTACTGATATGGAATGCTTGAGGCTGTGAGAGAATCCTCTCATACTCTTATAATCATGGACATGAATCAAAACAAAAAAACCTTGAGCATGGCTCAAGGGCATGACAAGCTTATCACTTCTCATGGCAAGAGACTTATGTCCGTTCACCTTCAAGGTTGGTATTCATCTTTTGTGTCGCAATCTGGTTTATCATGACTGTCATCCAAATCACTAGGATCATCAAGAGTGGAATTGTCATAAAATTGAGCATCGGGACATCCGATAGCGGTGGATGATCAAGATACATCGCGTTTGGATGGCGCAGCCCAAAATGGATGAATGTCTGATTGACGATGATGCCAATCAATCCGTAGAAAAGCAATCCAACCGCGTAAGTGATGACATTCGAAGGTTTGATTTTTGCATATCCCGCAACAAAAAGCCAAAGACTACCAATGACCATGGTTGAGTGACTGGTCATGCTCTTGAAGACGTTCCACTGGAACATGCTGCTGGCCCCAAGGTAATAATCAGGATAGAACAAAGAGATCAATCCGCCAAAGATGCCGGCATAGGCGGTGAAGGTCGCGAGATGCTCATACCTTTTTGTCGTCTTGTTCTCGATGAATGCGACGATGAGCAAGAGATACATGCTCATGTTGCAAAAAAAGATCGGAAACAAGATGTTGTCAGCAACGAGCGCTTGCCCGGTTTTAAGGTATGAGACCCACAAACCGCTGATATGAAGAAAGACGGTGAGAAGCGCAAAGACCTTCAGGAAACGACGCTTGCCCTTGGCTGAACGCAGATGTCTGTGACCAAAGACCAAAGCCATGAGTGTGACCGAAAGTGAGACGATGATGTAGGCAATATGATGCATATCAAAGAGTGAACCCATGTGATAATCCTCCGGTGATGTGTTGGATCAATAACCAATGAATACAGCAATGATCAAGAACAGGATGTTTAACAAAAGAGTGAGTATCTGAAGCTTGATGGTGAACTTGAACCACTTGGCGTAACTGACAGAAGCAATTGAAAGACCGATCAAGAGCACACTGTTGGTAGGAAATATCACGTTTGTGTACCCGTCAGCAAAAACGAAGGCGAGAATGGAGAGTTCCTTCGAAATTCCGATCAGTTGAACCAAGGGCAGGATCAAAGGCATGATCAGAAATGCTTTGGCTGAGGCTGAACCGATGAAAAACTGGGTCAAGAGGACCAACAAGAAGATGAAGAGGACACCAACAATCGCGGATTGGCCGCTTAAGAGCACCGACATCTGATAGAGGATCGGATCCATGATCATGCCTTCGGTGATGATGATTTTGACCGAGACGGCCAAGACAATCAAGATGAGGGCAGGCGCGACCGAGGTCATTCCGCTTGCAAACGTCTTCAAAGTGAATTTTAGATCCTTGGTGACGATAAGACCTGCGGTGATACCGCCAACAAGAAAGATCAACGCCATCAAAGGAATGGCCGGAACCGATGACCCAAACACCAGTTCGGCGATCCCGGCACCAAGGATCCCAATCAGTAACACCACAAACATGGTGACAAACGATTTGAGAATCAAAGGCTCGTTATCAAAGGGCAGGCTTTGATTGACATCAAAAGCCCGTGCTTTTTGTTGGTCATCCTCATAGGTGATCGACGATGTCGGATCCGCTTCAATCTTTTTGGCATAACGGACCAGAAAGAACTGTAGGACGAGATACATGATCACGAAGATTGCGAGTCGGTAGAAAACGCCACTTAGGATGTTTGTACCCGCGATATCAGAGGCGATTCCGACCGAGAAGGGATTGGTGATGGCGGTCGCAAATCCAAAGCCAGCGGCCAGAAGACACATGCCAAGGCCCGTCATGGTATCCCATCCGAGGGAAAGGGATAAAAGGATCAGAATTGGGAGCAAGGCCATGGATTCCTCAAAAATCCCAAAGAAGGCGCCAAAGACCATGAAGACCAGGATGATCAGCCTGAGCAACATGTACTTGTTATGTTCATAGCGCTTGATCAACCGTTTGATCATCACCAGGATTCCCCCGGTCTTATCCATGACCGCAAACGTCCCCCCCATGATCAGGAGAAAGAGACCAATGACGATGACCATGGCCGCATCTTCGGAGGCAAAGACCTCAAAAGGCGCGGTCAGCAAGCGCCAGATCGGATAGGAGGCGTCACTCACGTACTCGAAGGTGCCTTCAATGACGCTTCCGTCATCAGACCGTTCATATAGACCAGGTTTGATGACCATGGTCATGATACCTGCTGAAAGCATCAAAAGAAGCAAAATCCATACGACGTTCAAAAACGTCTTTTTGCTGATGTGAAGAAGATTCTTCTGATTCATAAGTCACCATCCACTTATAGGTTATCTATCTGTGATCGAACATCCGAATCGCCTGATGGGCGTTGTTTGCTGGGCTATGAGGAAAATGATTTGGTCACATGAGACATCATCTGGCCGATCAGTCAAAACGTCTCGACCGTGATTGCTTTTTTGACTTTGGACGCAATCCGCACTCTGTAATTACGTCCCAAAACGATCGAAATCGTGCGCAAAGACACAGCATACACGATGTGTCCGCCAAAAGGAATCAAAGTGGTTCGGACCAGACTGGGCAAGTCATCATTGTTGAAGAAATCGGACAAGGGTTGTGAGATGCCACTCACGAGATAGATGGTCGTGTCATCTTCTGAAAGCATCAACAGTTTCTGATCCCGAAAGCCAATGGCTGCGAATTCACCGGTCACCGCCCGTTTGAATCCTTTGAGCACGTTGGCGACATCGGGGTAGAGATGATTGGCATGGTCATCCATATAGGCGTCAATGATGTCAATATGATCGAAGACAAAATCCATCAGATCAGTGAATTGTTCCTGATCGAGATTACCGAAGAATGCGGTTCCCGCTTCGTTATAAGCCTCTTTATAAAGGCGATCATTGGCGTATTTGACCAGTTCGTTGATCACATAGTAGAACAAAGCGTGGTCTTCAGGATTCAAAATAGCTCGATTTGCAAAGAGCAGGTTTGTGTTCTTGCAACAAAACTTATATTTGACGCCGCTTCCGCAAGGACAAGGGTCATATTTGTGGGTGACCTTTGGCTCATGTGACATCGCTATTCTTTCAACGAGGTGTTTGGGCTGCCCGGCCATGAACCAATCAGGCATGGTCTTTGTGACCTTGGAAAGCAAATCATGCATGGCACGTCCCTCATCGGAATCACCAAATAGATCGGGAAACATGAGCGGAATCAGTGACCTTTTGCTCTGGGTAGCGCTTGTCCATATCATCTTCATGAGCATATCGGACTGCCAAGGTTCGGTCTTTTTTTGGACCATCTGAAATAAAGCGTTGGCATTCAGATCCTGACGGTTGATCCAGTGGTCAGCCACCGAAAGGTAATCGTTTAAGGTGTAGTCATATGTCAGGTGTTCATCATCGATGAACTCCAAAGGGATATCGCAGTTCTCATGCAACATGATCATCTCCCCTTCGAGACTGTAGATATTGAAATCGGTCAACACCCGTTTGTAGCGGACAGGCAAGAGAAGGAAATCATCATAACTGATGTCGGGGATAAATCGAGTCAGGATCTGATAGGCTTTATCCATACGCAAAAACCCATGTATCCTAGATATGCCAATCAAAAGACGGATCAGATGGTCGGTCTCGGTTTTCTTCTGATCATAGGTCAACGACATGACATGGGAGACGAGATCGGGATGGACCGTTTGGGCATAGAGCCCGATAGTGATGAAGAATTTGTAAGAGGGATGGCCAAAGGTCATGACTTGATGCTTTGAAGGCTTTGTTGTGATGATGTTCTTGACATCGAGCCATTCATCCCACAACAGCATGTTCAAAAATGTGTCAGGCTCACGAAGGTAAACATCATAAATGGCTTTGATCATCTGCTTGCGGGTGACCCGCTCATAGGCTTTGTTCTCATGACAGACATTGACGTAAACATAGTAGACTTTTTCTTTTGACAGGTCATTGATAAAGGCATAGTCACTCATCTTGTTTGTCTCCATTGTTATTAGGATGATATTTGTGCATCTTGAACCACACCAAAAGGGGTTCAATTGATGATGAACGCATCTGGGTGATGATCACGAGGTGGGCATTAATGAAGACAACTTTCCTATAGTATAGCATATGATGATCTGAAAATTGAACAAGACTTGAGCAGTTGCAAGAGAATGAAAACGCTCACATGATATCAATTGTCTGATGGCACTTGAAATAATCTTTTTGATTGTGTATACTATGCCTAACTCGAGGATTGAGAAGAGTACCCGTGATCAGAAACAGAAAGCGAGCCGGCGGTGGTGAGAGCCCGGTATGGATAGACACGGTGAATGGTCTCATGAGAGGCAAGGTGAACAGCGTTTGCTTATTAGCCAAGCCGGGTGCTCCCGTTACAGAGCAAAAAATATGAAAGTCTTTGATGACGGAGTATTTTGAGAAGGAGAGAGCAATCTCTTGAAATTGGGTGGCACCACGAGTCATTCGTCCCATGTCGGCGGATGACTTTTTTTGTAGCCCGACATCAAATGCTTTAAAGCGAAGACGGAAAGGGAAAGCACATGGAATTTGGTTCATTTGGTGGACAGTTTGTCCCCCCGGTCGTCTTGAAGGCGGTCAAGGAAGTTGAAGAGGCTTATGAGACGTATAAGAACGACGAAGCCTTTCTTACGGAGTTCAGAGATTATCTGAACAAATATGCTGGCAGACCTTCCCTTCTCTATCATGCGAAAAACATGACAGAGGACTTGAAAGGGGCGAAGATTTACTTGAAACGGGAGGATTTGAATCACACCGGGGCACACAAGATCAACAACGTGCTTGGCCAAGCGCTCTTGGCCAAACGGATGGGTAAAACCAAGCTGATCGCTGAGACCGGTGCTGGTCAGCATGGGGTTGCGACCGCGACCGCTGCCGCCCTTCTGAACATGGCTTGTGAGATCCATATGGGTGCGGTCGACGTTGAAAGACAAGCTTTGAATGTTTATCGCATGCGTCTTTTAGGGGCCACTGTCGTTCCTGTTGAAGAAGGCCTTAAAACGCTTAAAGAAGCCGTTGACAGTGCTTTGATGACGTGGAGTCAACACCTCGATGATACCTTCTATCTGATTGGGTCCGCAGTTGGTCCCCATCCCTATCCGACGATGGTTAGAGACTTCCAGAAGGTGATCGGAGAGGAAATCAGAGAAGAGATCCTTAGTACTGAGAAGCGACTTCCGGATGCCATCATCGCCTGTGTCGGTGGCGGATCGAATGCGATTGGCGCGTTCTATGCCTTCAAAGATGACTTATCGGTCCAGTTGATTGGCGCTGAACCAGCCGGACGTGGTCTCACCCCTGGTGAGCACGCCGCGACGTTGACCTTGGGAAAAGAAGGCGTCATCCACGGGATGAACACCATGGTCTTGATGGAAGCAAACGGGGAACCATCCCCGGTCTACTCGATTGCCGCTGGTCTTGATTATCCTGGGATCGGACCAGAACATGCCTTCCTCAAAGCGACCAAACGGGCATCTTATGTCACCATCACAGATGATGAGGCGATCAACGCCTTTGAGTATTTATCACGAAAAGAAGGCATCATCCCTGCCATTGAAAGCGCTCATGCCGTGGCGTATGCCATGAAGCTCGCACCAACCCTTGACAAAGACAAGATCATCGTCGTCAACCTCTCCGGACGCGGTGACAAAGATGTCAGACAGGTTGCCAGGGCCCAAGGCATGACGCTCGTTGACTGACGCCCTTAGGGGCGTCTTTTTTTATCAAAGGCAAGGAGATTGTAACATTTTCCTCATAATGATGGTATCATAAAATAAAAAGGGGATCGCACCATGAGACGTCCGAGCACCAACAATTCCATCATGAACGTTTCTCGGTCCATCCTTCGTTTCTACGACCTTTATCACGGCTCTGACACCGTCAAAGTTCTCGATCGGGCCCTAGATGATACCGTGAACCATGTCGTCTACATGCTGCTTGACGGATTTGGTGTCAATATCATCAAAGCGCATCTTCCAAAGGATGCCTTTTTAAGACGATACCTACGTCAGACCATCACCTCGGTCTTCCCATCGACCACCACCGCGGCAACCACCGCGGTGCTATCTGCCAAACCACCCATTGAAACGGGTTATATCGGGTGGATGCAGTACTTCAATGATCTGAGAAGCCACGTCATCGTGTTCAAAAACACCGATTATTACACGAATCTTCCCGCTAGCGTCGATGTCAGAAGCACTTACCTGCCTTATCAGACGATCACTGATCAGATCAGGCATCGTCACCCGGATGTCAAGACCACGGTCTTGTTTCCGGATTTTGTCGAACACGGATATAAGACCTTTGATGACATGTTGTTTGCCCTTGATGTGATTCTGGATACCAACGAGAAATCGATGTCATATGCGTACTGGACCGAGCCAGATCTTTCTGAGCATGAACACGGGATCCATCATCCAAAGATCAGGGATCTTGTTTTTGAACTGAACAAAAAGGTCGAAACGTTCGCCCAGACGATGCCGCCTGGTGCCTTGCTTGTCCTGATCGCCGATCATGGTCTGATTGATGTTGTTCCTGACCCCTTATATGATGATGACATCCTCATGTCAACCCTCAAAAGACAACCATCCCTTGAGTCAAGAGCCTGTGTGTTTGATGTCAAAGAAGACGACAAGAAAGCATTTGTCGCCCATTTCAAGAAACACTACGGCAAGCACTATGTCCTGAAATCCTCAAGAAAGGCCATCGAAGAAGGTCTTTTTGGAAAAGGCCCGATCCATCCCTTGGCCAGCTCTTTTTTGGGAGACTACATCGCCATCGCCACCAAAGACCATATGCTTTCACTCACCAAAGGCTTTCCATTCAAAGCCCATCATGCGGGACTGACCAAAGGCGAACTTGAAGTACCTTTGGTCATCTTTCGAAAACACGTTCATTCGGAGGTGCCAAAGTGACCAAAGAACAAGTTCAAGGGGCCTTGTGGAAACTCCTGATCGGGCTTGTCCTGATCCTTGTGTTGGTTGATGGGATCAGTCTTAGCCACGGATGGCCTGAGACGCTTATCGGGCGTCTGTTTGGACTCCAAATCTCAACCGAGATGATCGATCTGGTCCTGATCTCGTTGATGGTGCTATTATCTTTTGAACTGATCTATTTCACGTTGGGGAAGAAGCGTATCCAGTTTTCCTTGCCGCAACTCATGAATGTCCTGATCGCAGCCTTGTTTGCCTTGATTCTCGCAACCCTCATCGCACAGTTTTTCGGCAGTGATCAAACACATGGATTGCTCTGGCTTTTCTTTGATGATGAGGCCGCGCCTTTGAGGGCTGATGGCACGCTTCGTGCTTCCATGCTTTCCATGCTCTCAGGGTCAACGATCCAGATCTATGCGGCACTGATCGCTTGCTATCTCTATCAGATCGCTAGGATCAAGGTCAGACTGAATCTCTTTGATCTCATCAGAATCATCTTGATCATCATTGGTCTTATGATTCTCTTCTCATTCAGATCGCCCATCTATTCGATGGAACGACTCATCTTCTCGCTTTTCAATCTTGGTGTCGCTTTGATGGTTTACAAAAGGACAACGCATAGCCTGAGGGCGTATCTGATCGCTTTGGTCGTGCTGTTTGTCCTATGATCATAAAATAATGAAAGGTGGTTTTGATCATGAATGATCCGAAAACCGAATTTGAATTTGAAAAAGAAGTGGTTGATGAAGCGCTTCTGGATAACCCCGAACCCAGATGTCCGGTGGTGTTGTTGCTAGATGCGTCCTACTCGATGAGTGGGAACCCTGTCAATCAGCTAAACGAAGGCGTCATGGCCCTCTATAGTGCCCTCAGGGATGATGATTTGGCAAGCGTCAGGGTTGATCTCTCTGTCGTCAGTTTCGGTCAGAACGTGAATGTCCTCCAGGACTTCGCGACCGTTTCTGAGTCCAAGGCACCAAAGATCGAAGTCTCGGGGATGACCCCGATGGGCGAAGCGATCGTCAGAGCGCTTCAAAGCATCGAAGCCAGAAAAGCCGATTACCGGAATGCCGGGATCTCCTATTACCGGCCATGGCTTTTCCTGATCACCGATGGGGAACCGACCGACAATGTCAGTGAGGCCTCATCGATGCTCAAGAGTGCGATTGCCTCGAAGAAGGTCATCTTCTTTGGGATCGGTGTCGAAAATGCCAACATCGAAAGACTGCGCCAGATTTCCGGATCACCGGAACGGGTCTTCAAATTGAACGGACTCAATTTCAAGGAACTCTTCCAGTGGGTTTCCTCATCGTTGTCATCGGTCTCATCAAGTCGGGTAGGGGATACCTTGAAGCTTGAGAAACCAAGCGATGACGTCTTTGAGTTTGAGGTCTGATGACCATCAGGTCTTACGGCGCGTCGGTCATCGGCAAGAGTCATCTGGCGGCGGGGACACCGTGTCATGACGCGCATCAATTCCAAACGTTTTTAGAAGATGCCTACATCGCCGTCGTCTCAGACGGTATGGGAAGCGCAGCCCATGCCGAAAAAGGGAGCAGGTGTGCCGCTGATACGGTTTTGTCACTGCTTCTTGAGACCATCACCGAAGATTTGTCCGATGAGGATGTCATCAACGCCATCAAAGAGGCGTTCTTGAACACCCAGAAACGGTTACAGGAAGAAGCTCAGGATCTTGAGGTTGACATAAAAGACCTGAACGCAACCCTCTTGGTCTTTTTAAGCCTTTCCAAACGTCAATTCTATGGGCAGGTCGGAGACTGTGCCGCCATCGGGAAGACCGAGGATGGCTATCAGGTGATCGCCAGACAACAGCGGGGCGAGTATGCCAACGCGACCTTTTCCGTCTGCAATCCCCAAAGTGTCCTAGATGGCATCTATGAGAAGACCCTGACCTTTTATCCATATGTTGCTTTGATGTCGGATGGCATCGAAAGCATCAGTGTGAGTGCGAAGGACAAAACGGTCAGTGCCCTCTTCTTTGATCCTTTTTTCAATGCTTTTCAAAAAGATGGCTTTGATGAGGAGACGGTCTCCAACTCTCTTTCCCGCTTTTTGTCATCGGATCGGATCAACCAGAAAACCGATGATGACAAGACACTGCTCTTTGTGATGGCCAAAGACTGATGAAACGCTACTACCTCGCAGACCAATCGAAGATTGAGATCGACGACTCCAAGCCAATTGGAAAAGGTGGCGAGGGGAGCGTTTTTCGTCTTGACAAGAATCCTGATATTCTTGTCAAGATCTATACCGACCGGGCGTTGTCAAGGATGCCTGACATCGAACTGAAGATCAGGGCGATGACCGAGAAAAAGCCGGGACTGCTTTCCTATAATGGCCTGACGATCATCGCTTGGCCCAGCCACGTGGTCTATAACTCGAAAGGTCGCTTTGTGGGCTATGTGATGAGACGGGTCACAGCCAAGAACCAATTGTCCCATGTCATCACCCCAGGCCTCCAAAAGACCAAGTTTCCCGGCATCACCTTCTATGACCGGGTCGTGATCGCGATCAATCTGGCCAAAGTGATGGACTTCATCCACCAAAACGACACCGTGATCGGCGACATCAACACCAGTGATTTCTTTGTCTATGAAGGCTTTGAGATTGGGGTTGTCGATACCGATTCCTTCCAGTTCCAAGCTAAGAACAAGATCTTCCCCTGCAAGGTCTTCACCCCTGACTACACCCCTCCTGAGGTCATCAAGGGACAAAAGAACAACCAGATCATGTTGCGTCTGCCCGATCATGACAATTACGGGCTCGCCATTTTGATCTTCCAGATCCTGATGTATGGCGTTCACCCCTTCTCAGCACGGATCAGGCATACGATGGGCTTTGATGGCAATGCCATCAACTATTGCATGGAACACGAGATTTTTCCATATGTGAGTGAGAACCCAAACATCGTCCCGCCCAAGAACGCGATGCCTTTCTCCTTCTTGCCCAAAGACATCCAAGACCTTTTCGTGATGGCTTTCAAGCCCAAGAAGGCACAAGAGGACAGACCGAAGGCCAGTGACTGGGTCATCCACTTAAGAGAGATGAAGGAATCACTCAAGAAGTGTCGGAAGAACAAGAGCCATCAGTATCCCGGGCATTTCTCGAAATGCCCGATCTGTTCAAGGGAACACAGCAAGGACTTTGATCAGCTCGACCCTTACTTCCCCTCAATCTCAAGAACCTATGTCACCTATCCGACCGACCATAAACCAGTCACCGTTGATGTCAACACGGTCGTTCAGGAAACGCTGTTCGCCAAAGTCCATGACATCAGGAAGAAGCGCACACAGGCTGTCTTTTTCAATAACCAGATGATTCAAAAATACGGACTCGCCAAACGGATCGATGCCTTATATGCTTCAAGAAGAGAACGAAGCGGCATCAAAGCCTATGTCCCGATGCCGCTTCATCTGATCAAGGGCAATGACGAGACCATCGGTTATGTGACAAAGAAGATGCCGAAACGGTACCGATTGACGACGTTTTTGCGATATAACCGGCTAGGTCGGATGAAAATCACTGAGAAAACCCGTCTCGAAGTGGCCAGAAACGTCGCCGTTTTGGTTAATACGTTATCCAAGGCCAACGTTTTGATCGAGATCAACCAGATCTTTATCGACAAAAAGCTAAACGTCTCAGTCCCTGACATCGTCGCTTTTGGTCTTGAAAAAGAAGGGATTCCCGCCCTTACCTTCCAAAAAGAGGATTACATCCCCTATGAGCATTATTTGAATCTTTCCTATGAGGCTTATCTTGAGGCTGAAACAAAAAGGATTGAAGAGACCCAACGCGAAGAAGCGCTTCGGGAAGCTAGAGAAAAAAGTGCCGCCCAAGCCGAGGCCGTCCTGATCAAGGCTGTGCCAAAGACCAAGAGTCTATCAGAGATCCTAGAAGAGGAAACATTCATCTTCGAGACCTCCAAGAGACGCAAGCAAAAAGATCAAAAAGCGAAGGAAGCGCAAGATGAGGATGAGAGTCCACCCGCCATCGGACCCTTTGATCCACTTGCCAAGGCATCCATCCGTTTCAGACTCGCGATCATGATCCACATCATCTTGCATGATGCCCATCCCTTCAAGGGTCATGAGAATGGGGTTGACCTTCCACCCAAACATTTCATCAAGAAAAACATGTTCTTAAACCGGAAAACCCAAAAAACGATCCAAGCAGACAAGAAGATGCGGGTCCTTGAACTCTATCCTATCTCTTACCGGAAGATGATGAGACGCGCGCTCATCGTCAAAAACCCCCTAAAGATCAGAAGACCTTCTTCCAAAGCATGGGAGAGACGTCTTTCAAACATGATTGGGGATCTGAAAGTCTGTTCAAAGAACAGTGACCATCATTATGACAAACGACTGATTTCTTGCCCTTATTGCCATATGGCAACGGATCCTGATCCGGATCTGATGAGAACCTTCATCACCACCAACACCAAACGCATCACCGACCATCTGGTTCTTGCCAATGTGCTGATCAATCAGCTTGTGGTGCTTTCGGCCCTCTCATTGGTGCTCTATCTTTTGTTTAAAAATGGTCTGTCATCCTATATCAATCTTGAAGGCTTCAAAGACTTTTTGGGACTAGATGGCATCACCGCTTTCATGGATGATGTCTCAAACAAGGTGATTGATTGGCTCTTAAGCCTGATTGGAAGGTGATCCTGTGACCATCAACATCTACATCATCATCGCATCCATCTTTTTGGGACTCGCTCTCTTATGGACCATCATCTTGATTTTTGAGCGGTTTTCGATTGATCCTGTCCCGATGGCTAAAAAAAGACGTCTCAAAAGAGTTCTTGTCAGTGATGTCATTTTCGCGCTTGTCTTTCTTTTGGCTGGGGTGTTCCTAGGATGAAAAACATCGTCTTGAATCTCTTGTTTCTGATGCTTCTTCTGGTCTTGTTTTTTGTCCCAAAGGGATTGTCCTTGGCCATGGATGGCGGTATCTATCTGATTGAGATCATGATTGCTTCCTATCTTACAATCATTTTTTCAATCGATCTCTATAAAAGCGCGAGGAAGGCGATTGAGACACATCGGAGCAAGCGCCGGAGTCGGGTTCAAAAACCAAAAAGGCATCACCGGAAACCAAAGTGATCAAAGATTCAGGGCATGAGGGCACTCCTCTCATGCCCTGTCTATTGATTCAAAGTGACATGATGATCAGCCCGAAATCGTATGAATCGGAATTGAGATCCAGTCTATACGAATAAGGGCGAAAGATTAGGTATTTGAATAGGCATATCGAAAGAACCATCATCGAAGCGAAAGACATGTTGAAGGTCTTTCTTATCACAGGATCATCAAATTGGCGTATTCAAAAGATGATGGTTCACACGGTTTTAGGATGCCTTGATGGAAATTGATGTGGGATACGAGGGGTCAGTTTTGCATGACATTGATGTCTAGTCATGATTGTCTTGAAGGATTTCTTTGATACGATTGACCTGATACAGGATATCTAAGAGCTCATAGGCTCAGATGAGATATCTCGAATCCAGTCGAATAGGTATGTGTCGAAGACTCAAAGATTTTGTAAAAATCAGTGGAAGATGATAAAATCAAGGACACCAGAGGAGGGAGTGAGTGCTCATGAAACGACTTGGTACGGATGAGGCCAGACGTCTTTTTGACGTGTATTCACCCTTGAAAACAAATCAACAATTACTCAAACACTATCAAAGCATCCTCAATCATGAATCTTATGATGAAACGGGAATTCGTGACAGATACAACGAAGCGATTATGAGAGAATTCCTGAATGAAGCCGTTATCAAGGCTTCATTCATCAAGAAACACGGCTTCAAGGAATCTCCTGAAGTCACGGTTCTCATCTTTGAACTCAATACCGGATCAAGTCGTGCCGATCTGTGCACATTCAATGGGACGAGTACCGTATTCGAAATCAAGACGGCATACGATTCCTATCAAAGATTGAAAACACAAATGGATGATTACAGCAAAGCATACGAGCATATGAATCTGATTGTTCCAAGAGAGCATGCCGATCGTGTGAAGGATATGATCTTTGATCAAACCGGAATCATCACCTATGAGCGAATCGGGAACCGACTGAACTTTGATACGTATCGAAAGGCTGTCAGTCACGGCCAAATCGATCCTGAGTACCAACTTAGGCAACTCAACAAGAAACAGTTGTCATCTGTTGTTGCCATCAAGGGACTCACAAGAGAAGAGATGATCGCACATCTTTTATCCATCCATAACAAAGAAACGATCAATCAGATCTTTATCCGCTTGATGAAAGACAAATACGAAAAACGATGGTCATATCTTTATGACCATCGCAAAGACATCAAACCCTTGGATTATCAGTGGTTCTTTAAAAACAACCTATCAGTTGAAACGGTCTATGTGTGACGGGCCGTTTTTATTTGGCTGAGGTAGCGTAGAATCGTGATGTATTTCCATTGACCCCAAGAACCGGTCTTTCCTTGATTGAGAAGATGGTCGTTCATATATCTGAAAGCGGGACAATGATGATCTGGATCCAGGAAATCGCGGAAATCTTCAAAGGCACGTTTGAGTACGTATTCGTGTCCTTTTACCCCTTGGCTAGTGTCTGTATTCACAATGGAGAAGAAGCGGTTTTTCACATGATCAAAGAAGAGACCCAATGCGGCTCCTTTACCATTTCCGCCATCCGTGGGAAGAACGTTTTTCAGACCGCCATAATCGGCGAAACCGGAAAAACCGTAATCCGGATAGGTTTCTCTCAACGTGTTGTCAATCAGATCGGTATGGGCCCCATCGGGGTAGAGTCCGTTTTTAATGGTCGCGGATCTTGGTGAATGAAGGATGAGAATCGGATATCGTGTCTTTCTAGATCTGATGATGTCGAGATCGAAGTACTTCGATTCGATCGCTTCTTCGTTGATATCATAGATGAGAATGTCCTCGTTTCGCATCATCATATCGATATCACTGAAGTAAGATTCAAATAAGGGTGCTTCGATACGGATAGCCAGTCTTGAGGTCGTTTTCTTAAGGTAACTTATGGCATTGACGAGTGGTTGTTTATGCAAAAGGAAAGGTCGAGCTTTTTTGAGTGAAAGAACGGGAATGCCGTGATCCGTTTGAGAAACAAGAGAAAGCATGCTCATGTAATCCTGGATTGTATCGTTTCGATGTTCCAGATAGAATGGGACTTGCTTGGGGTCGAATGTCTTGTACTCGACATCATCGAACGTGAAAAAATCAACGAAAAACACCGACTCGATCGCACGGTCATAGCGATCCAACCAGTCAACGAGATCATGCTCTTTTCGACCGATCTTCGTACTGAGCACTTCAATCAAAGGCGCCAGACGATGATCGAACAATGCGTGTTGTTCTCTGATGAACTTGTTCTCATACATTCGATTTTTCAAGACGACGACATACACGACCAATCACCTCCGATATTTGCTTCGCAAATACGAAAAAGAACCATATTCGATGATGTGGTCGTGCTCCAAGAAGCCAATCAGAATATCGGGAACAATACGGTGGTTCTTCGCGAAAACAAGGATGTCTTCCTCTTTGATATTCTGATGAGAATCGACGAATGTCTCATATGTGTGGCGATTGATCAGAAAGTCTTTCGCATAGTCATTTGCCAACTGTTCCGTTTCGTTCGTGATGACAATCGCTTGGTTCCCCTTTGAAACGTCAGAATTCATAATATGAGCCAGCTCATGGATGAAGGCGAAATAGAACGTATCCAGACGTTTGTACCGGTCGGACAGGTATATGATCGGATTATCGTCCAAGAACCTGACGGCACCTCTGATCTTCGCATTTGGAATGGATTCATGCATAACGATAAGGATACCCATGGCATGCGCGAATCGGGTCAAGTTTGTCAATGCGACATCGAAGTCTTGCGTGTATATGAGACGCTTGAAGACATTCACGTTCGCTTTCAATCGGTCGATTGAAAACGTTGGTATGTTTTCCACATCGTTTTGAATGTCGATTTCGGATTCGCACAGTTTGATCCACACATACATGCTTTTCTTATCCCCACCATCTTCCATGAAGTTCAACGAAAGATCGTTCATTTGATCTTCCGCTTGATCGAAGGAATCGATTTCTAGGAGATCGAGCATTCTGTGAGCTTGTTCCTGTAACGTCAGAGTCATCCCTTTGAATACGCTTTTGAACTGGAAGTCTTTGGCAACCTGTTTCAGCTCCGGTATATTGTGATCCTGATTCCTTAAGAGGTGTAACCGGTAAGCCGTTTCTAGATTCATCCAGAATTCAGCCTTGACATCAGGAAAAACGCGTTCAAGTTTCACGGCGAATGCTTCAGTCAACTTGATCTTGGCGTGGATCAGTTCCGATACGTGACGTTCACTGCTGTCCGTCAACTGTGCGAGCTCTTTCTGGGTGATGCCGCGGGTATCCATATACTCTTTAAGGATCGTTCCGGGTGGAACGATGAAATTAGGATTCATTGTTTTTACCTCCCTAGTGGGTATCAGCAATCTCTTCGATTATGATGACCGATATATTCTTTTCATCTTCTGCGTTCTCTTCTGGGCTTGACAAGAGCAATCGGTAGTTTTTCGATACATCGACTGACCACAATCCATCATACTTTCCCTTCAGACGATGTTTTCGTGGTGGAGGAAGGTGTGAAATCAATGATAGATTTGCTGCAGCATGGAGTTCGGTTAACCGATTCTTGAGGCCTCGGTATATGCTCGAGTAGTACTTTTTGATCAGGCGTTCGTCTGTCAGTATTTTCTGGAGTTTTTTATTTCGATAATGAATCATCATGCCGCGCCTCCCTTATACCTGCTTAGTCTACATAATATTACGATAAAAGTCAAGAGTTTTATTAATAAGGCGGTATAAAGCAGAAGTCATTTTTGTTGTCTCCCGGGATTGATCTGTTGAAAGTGTATGATTCGTCATTTTAGGAACACGATCAAAGCGGATCACTGGTTGAAGATGCAACATGACACATATCAAAAAACAAAGTAGTGATGGTATGGGCAGGGAGAATGGTGTGGAAAGGCGACGGCAGCAAAACAAGTGTGCAGAAGTCATATTGACCTAGGCGACTCTGGAAGGCACCTTCTCTCATGCCCTGTTTTTGATTCAAAGTGCATATCACGAGTCAACCCTAAGGAATGATCAAAAAAAACCACCACACCGCGGTCTGATATGACCTGGCATGGTAGTTGATTCATGAGAATTTGTCGTAGAAGATATGTTCTGGTTTGATCTTGTTCTTTGACAAGACATTGATACAGGCATTGATCATCCCGGGTGAGCCACAGAGATAGGCCTCGGCTTCGGAAATATCCTTTGAGTATTTGTCGACGACATCGGTGATCAGACCGACCTCACCATTCCAATCATCCTCAGGAAGGGGTTCCGAAAGAGCCGGAATGTATTCAAAGTTCGGGAACTCTTTGGCGAGCTCCATGAATTCCTCGGTGTAGTAAAGGTCTTTTTTCGACCGGGCACCAAAGAAATACTTGACTTTTCTGGGCATGCCCCGGTCTTTCAGATAATAGAGGATGGAGCGGATCGGGGCTTTTCCGGATCCGCCGGCGATGCAGATCATGTCACGGTTGGAATCTTCTTGAAGATAGAAACTGCCATACGGGCCAGTCAAGGTGATCTTGTCGCCAACCTCCAAGGCCTTATGGACAAAGGTCGTCGCCTTGCCGTTTGGAACCATCCGGATGATACACTCGACAAAATGGGCATCCTTTGGGTTTGAGGCAATCGAATACGCTCTGATGACATCAATGCCGGGGACGGTGATCTGGGCATACTGGCCGGGTTTGAAGTGCATGACATCAGGGTCGATCAGCTCGAAACGGACAAGTTTCGTATCATAGGTCAGATCACTCATCATAATGACTTTGGTCTTGTATTCCTTGGCATTCAGAAGTTCTTTTGGAACCTCGATTTTCATGTTGCCCTTGACCTTGACCTGACAAGACAGACGAACCCCGTTCGCCCGTTCCTCAAGTGATAAAAAGGGTTCTTCGGTCGGTTTGATCTCGCCACCACCTTCGGTGATCCGACATTTGCAAAAGCCACAAGTGGCCTTTCCGCCACAGGCGGATGGAATGAAGATCTTGTTTCTGGCCAACGTTGAAAGGACCGAGTCATCACCGGTGACGGTGAGTTCCTTTTCGTCATTGATGGTCAGTGTCTTCTCACCACCGCCCCCCAAGGCTTTCTCGGCGAGGATCAAAAGCAAGGTGATGACGACCAGGACGCCAATCAAGATGATTGGGACGGAGATCGATAAGGCGTTTAGGATGTTGATCATATGCGTTCTCCTCCTTTTCTAGAAGAATGACAATCCGGTGAAACCGATGAAGGCAAGCGCGAGGATGCCAAGGACAAAGAAGACGATGCCTTTGCCGGCCAGACCCTTGGGAAGGTTGCTGCGGTATTTGATCTTTTGTCTGATGCCAGCCAGAAGCACGATGGCGATAAACCAACCAATTGAGGAACCAAAGGCATAGATGGTGGTTTCAGTGAAGGTGTATTCACGGTTCACGAAGAAGAGCGAAATCGCCAGGACCACACAGTTGACGGTGATCAGCGGCAGAAAAATCCCAAAGGCGTTATAGAGTTTGGGGAAAAACCGGTCCAAAAACATTTCCAGAAACTGAACCGTGGCCGCGATTGTCGTGATGAAGACGATCAAGGCGATGCGTTCTGCCCCATAATGCAACAACAACTGATAGATCGGCCAGTTGATGATGGCGGTCAGTGTCACCACGAAGATGACGGCGATGCCCATTCCTTTGGCATTCTTGACGTTCGTGGAGATGGCAATGAGCGGGCACATGCCAAGAATGAAAGCCAGCGCGATGTTGTTGGATAAGATGGATTGAATGAAGAGTTCGAATGTGTTTGTCATCATGATGCCTCCTTAGACCGTTGTCTCATAGGACTTGGTGAGTTCCCGGATGAGCCAGATAAAGAGCCCCAAAACGAAGAAGCCACCAGGCGCCATCGCCATCGCGACCCACGGCGTGAAGTTCTCACCCATGATTCGGATGTTGAGGATAGAACCAAAGGCAAGCAGTTCCCGGACAATCGAAACCGAGACCAACACGTAGGTGTAACCGAGTCCGGCCGCCAGTCCATCGACCAAGGCGTACTTGACCGGATTCTTGGCCGCGAACGCTTCGGCCCGGCCCATTACGATACAGTTCGTGATGATCAGTCCGACATAAGGTCCAAGACTTGCGAAGATCAAGGGGAAGTTCGCTTCCAAAAACATCGAGACAACAATCGTGAAAGTCGAGATGATGACCATATAGGCAACCATCCTGAGCCTTGAGGGAATGAGATCCCTGATTGCGGAGATGAAGGCTGAACTGGCCATGATGACAAAGGTGACACCAAGACCCATGGCAATCGCGTTCTCGACTTTGTTCGTGACCGCGAGTGCGGAACAAATCCCCAAGACAGCGATGACGATCGGGTTGTTTCTGGACAACCCGTCTTTCATGATGTTATACCACTTGGTATAGGTCACTCTGATCAGTTTCATTGTCCGTCCTCCAATCCATTGAACCAGGCCTCACGGTAAATCCCGATCTGATCGTTTAAGAGGGTTTCAAAGCGTGAGGAGGTCGCGGTCGCACCGGTGATGGCATCAACCTCGTTTGGCGCGTTAGGCGCGGGGTCTTTGCGGATCATGATGGATGGGACGACTAAGATCCCTTCAAAGGATGCCAGGTATGGTGCTTCGGTGATGCGTCCCCCAAGGCCAGGCGTTTCTTCCTGGGCGAGGATCTCAACCCCAAGAATGGTCTCAAAATCCGGATCAAGGGTCAGAATGCCGGTGATCGGGCCCCAGACGCCGTTGCCTTCAAAGACGAAGCTCACGGCATCATTTTCTAGATTCAGATAAAAGGTGAGACCGTCTTTTTCGATGACCTCAAAAGAGGCATCATAGACATCATTGATACTTTGGGTCGTATAAGTCAGCTTGTTGGCATCAAGGAGTTTGCTTCTGAGTTCAACAGCGGCGTTTCGTTCAATGGTGTCTCTTGTCAGGGCATCCATGCCGATCAGCAGTCCGGATGTGAAAAGACCCAAGATGATGATGAAGAGAAACATTTGCAAGTTCTTGTTCATGGGGTGACCTCCGATCCACTGGTTTCAAGACGGTAGGGTTCCTCACCGTCCAAAAGGGGTGCGATCGCGTTCATGATGATGACCGCGAAGATGATGCCTTCCTGGAAGGTCGCGAATGTCCTGATCACGACCGTGATCAAGGCGAGACCGACACCATACCAGATCTTGGCCTTGAATGTCACCGGTGAGGTGACCGGGTCGGTCGCAACAAAGACGGCCGCGAACATCAGTCCGCCAACCAAAATGGAAGGAAGCGCTTCAGGAAAGACGTCACTGAGGACGGCGTGTCCGATCAGGTTGATGAGAAAGACGGTGCCGACATAAATCACCGGGATTTTCCAGTCAATCACCTTCAAAAAGGCGAGAATGATGCCAAAGGCGATGATTCCTAATCGGAAGGTCTCACCGATGGTGCCTGGTCCTTGGGCCAGAAGCAGTCCCCAGTAGCTAAGAC